>JAKAPG010000206.1 GCA_021823085.1 Thermoplasmata archaeon
AGGCACAACGATCGATCTGCGCGTGCCGGTGCTCGCCCCGGAGATCGAGGGAGGACGGAACCGGGCCGTCCTCGTCGCTCCCCGGATCGGACTGGTGCACGGACCCGTCTCTCTCCAAGACCTCGACCCGATTGCGGGGTCGGAGCTGGTCATCCTCGCGAACGCTCGAGCCTTATGGACGGACGGTGAGCCGTTCGTCACGACGGTCGGAACCATCCGCGAGCGCCTCGGGCCGGCTCCGGTTCTGTGGGCGTCGCGGGTGGCGCTCCCCCACCGCGTGCCCTTTCTTGCCTATCTAGGCATCGACCTGTTCGACACGACCGAGGGGCGGATCCTCGAATCGAGAGGGATCTCGTTCGACGGATCCCTGGGCATCGAGCCGCGGGGAGCCACGGGCCGGGGTCCTACGGCCGGCTTCGCCCGAGAGGAGTACTCGCGTGCGGTCGAGGGCGCGCGTAGGGCCCTTGAGATCGGGCGGTTGCGCGAGCTCGTGGAGGCGCGACTCGCTGCGGAGCCGACGCTGGCCGAGATGCTTCGGTATGCCGACGGCGCCCTCGCCGGGCCGCTCGAAGAACGCACCGCGGTGGTCGGTTCCGACGCCCCGGGACGCTACGTCCTCACGGAGTCCCTTCGACGGCCGGAGATGCGACGCTTTCGCGCGCGCCTGATCGAGCGGTATCGTCCGCCGCGCTCGAAGGAGGTGCTCCTGATCGTTCCGTGCAGCCGGGCGAAGCCGTACCGACGCTCCCGCACGCATCGACGCTTCGCTCAGGCGTGGGACGGGTTCGCGAGAACCGAGCGGCTGCACGTCGTCTCGGTGAGTTCGCCGATCGGCCTCGTCCCCCGCGAGCTTGAGGACGTTTACCCCGCGCGCCACTACGACATCCCGGTGACCGGGGACTGGAGCGAAGCCGAGCGCACGATCGTCCGCGAAGGCTACGATCATCTGGTCCGAAGCGGGGCGTATCGCGCGATCATCCTTCACCTCGATCCCGGGATCTACGGATTCCTCCGTGGGCCCGAACCCCCTCGGATCCCCACCGTTTGGACGCTCGGGGATCACCGTACGACGACGAACGAAGCGATCGCCTCCCTACGCTCCGCGATCGCCGCCAGCCTCGAGTCCCTCGCGCCGGTTCCCGGCGGGCCGCTGATCGTGGTGCGCGAGGAGCTCGCCGAGATTGCCGCCTGGCAGTTTGGGCGCGCCGCGTCCGAGCGATTGTTCTCGCCACCGGTGCGGCTCGCGGGCCGGCCGTGGTTCCAGCGCGTCACGGATGGGTCCGGAACCGATCTCGCGACGTGGCGTGAGGAGCGCGGACTGTTCCAGCTCACCATCGCCGGGGCGCGGCGGGTCCTTCCGGACCTCGATCTGACCGTCGAGGTCGAGCCGTCGATGCCGCTCGCGGGAGATTTGTTCGCACCCGGTGTCGTTCGTGCGTCGTCCGCCATCCGGGTGGGCGATGCGGTCGCGGTCCTGCAGAACGGGCAGCTCGCCGCCGTCGGTGAGGCGGCGCTTCCCGGTCGCGCGATGACCCGGGTTGGGCGCGGGCTCGCGGTACGGTTGCGGCACCGGTTGCACGGCGAGACCGAAACGACCAATACTGAGGGCTGAGGTCTGCCTCCGTTCCTCGGGCCGGTCGTCTAGCGGTGAGGACGCCGCCCTTACAAGGCGGAGATCGACGGTTCGAATCCGTCCCGGCCCAGAGCGTGAGTGGGCTACAAGAGTGTGTCACCATAGGGAGGAAAGAGACCGACACCGCCCCGCCATCGCCGTATCGTGTAGCGCCAAGGGCAGGAGCACCCCTCTCGTCATCACAGCCCCGAGCCGCGGGCCGAACAGCGCGCCCTCCGTCTGCTGCACCGGCCTTCTCCTGCCGATTCGCTCGTGCCCCGCTTCCTATCCGCTCCCGCGCGCGACCCACATCCACCGGAACGACTCCATCTGACGATTTGGGTCCCGGTGCTCTTTCTGCTCCCGCTCGCCCGAGGGAGGACCCCACGAACACCTGGGCGGCCCGGCACATCAACCCCGTCGGAGCGGCCCGTGGCGCGATCTTTGCCAGACGACCGGCGCCGGCGTGCCGTCCCACCACTGATAGGCGAAGCCGCCCGCATTCGCTCCCGCGAGCGCCGACGAAGGTCCTCGTCCTTCCGAGGCGTTCGGCGATGGGAACCCGTTCGGAGATTTCGCGGCGCCCCCTCCGGCTTCCCTACCCGGGGAGCCGTCGGGTCGCCCGCCGGACCCCCGACCGAACGAGGCACATCGACCGGATCCCGACGCGACCTCCCGGTGGGGATCCCGGAGCGCCCTACGCCCCGGCGGTTCGACGCGGGAGGGGGTGCCGCTACCCGGCTTCGTCGGCGGCGACGGGGATCCGCTCCCCGTGCCAACCGAAGAAGCGGACGTAGAGGAACGCGTTGGCCGCGAGCGTAGCCGCATAGCTCAAGAATGGGACGGATGCGGCCACGTCTTCGAAGGCGAACCCGCCGAGCGCCGTCGCGCCGCTCGCCGCACTCACCCGGGCGGCCTGATTGATGCCGACCCCTTCGGATCGGTCTTCGTAGGGGAGACGCCCCACAAGGGCGGATTGCTGGGCGGGCAGCGCCGCCACGCGGAACGCGGGCAGGGCGATGTAGATCGCTAGCGCCAGCACCAGCGGGGCGAACGGCAGCAGGGCGGCGAGGCCCGCCGCCACGGCGCGGGTCCCTACGATCGCTTCGACGAACCCCCAACGCGCCTCGAGAAACGGCGCGGCGAGCACCGCGAACGTGGCGAGGATTCCGCTCGCGGTGGCGTAGACCGCCATCTCCGGCCGGGCGATGCCGAAGTAGACGACGAAGAACGGAATCAGGAACGGGGTCAGGAGACCCTGCGAGACGCCGTTCAGGATCCCGGTGGCCGCGAAGCGGCGGACGACACCTTGGCTCCGCGACGACGGGCGGCGGCCTCGTGCCACCTTGCGGACCGGGATGCCGACGGCGGCGATGACGGACCCGATGCCCAGGGCGAGCGCCACGCCGAACACTTCGGAGAGAGTGCCCACGCCCCCGACCAGCGCGCCGAGAGCCGCCGAGAGGCCCGAGGCGAAGGTGAAGACGCTGAACCATCCCGTACGCTGCGTCGGCACGACGAAATCGCTCAGCAGAGTCGTCTGAAGCGGCGTGGCCGCGCCTCCCACGCCCCCGCCCGCGAGCGAACCCGTGGCGCTGAATCCGCCCAGGACGGCGGCGAGGGTGGCCGCGGGCAGGCTTGGCGGGAGCAACAGCAGCGCTGTCGAGACGGGCAGGAGCGCCATCGCCACGAGGTAGGCAGATCGGAA
>JAKAPG010000207.1 GCA_021823085.1 Thermoplasmata archaeon
CGGTGCGTCAGTACGCGCAGGTCCGGGACTTCGTCCGGGGCCTGGCGCGTCTGAACCGACTGACGTTGATCACTGAGGAGTTCGGCCTGGACGGTAGCGATACCGCCATCGAGGAATACTTCGTTACGGGCGTCATCGTCCTCCACCGACGGGTCCATCCGACCGGCGGAACCGAGTGGACCGCACGCGTCGAGAAGCATCGCGGAGCGAGTCACGATACGGCCGTTCATCCCTTCAAGATCGACCGGGGCGTGGGAGTGCTCGTACAGTAACATGCTGTCGGGAAGGAGTACCTGAGCCCGTGCCGGCGCAGTCTGGCGCGAAGGTACCGACCCCGGTTCCGTCCCCTCGGTTCCCGAAGACCGTACCGGTGTACTTCCGTCGTGCCAAGGACCGGCTCGTTCACATCACCCTCTCGATCGCGCACAGACCCGACAGCTTCCGCGAGGTGCTCAACGCGTTGCCCGGAAATCAGGTGAACCTGCTCGCGGTCAACATCTCCAACGGCGCCCACGAGGGGTTCGCCGAGGGTCACATCTTTGCCGAGATCGATCCGTCGCTGTCCCCGAAGGAGCTCGAGGAGAAGCTGCGAAGGGTGCCGGCGGTCCGGCACGTGAGAGTCCAACCGGATCTGGAGGGTCGGTTGATCGATGACTCTCATCCTCTTCGTGTCTCCGAGGCGGGTCGCGTGCTGCTCTTCTCTCAGGCGTCCTTCGCCAGCGCTCTGAATCGTATGCGCGACGCGATGGGTCCGGGCGGCTCGGTCCTTCTCTACGACTTTGGCCAGCACATGGGCGAGGAGCTCGTCGCCGAGGCCTCCCGAGCGTTCGGCGTTGATTTCGTCCGGGCGAACCTCGGGTACTCCCTGCGCTTTTTTTCTGCCATGGGGTGGGGCCAGATCGAGCTCGTCGAAGCGGACGTCGGCCAGGGTCACTTTCGTCTCCTCGTTCGCGAGAGCTTCGAGTGCTTCCGGGCGGAGGGAGCCAAGGTTCCGCGGGCTCAGCTCATTCGAGGCATGTTCGCGGGAACGTTCGCGGGGCTGGTCGGTGCCCCCGTTTCCTGTACGGAGACCAAGTGCATCGCTCAGGGTGACCCGTACTGCGAGTTCGAGGTCGATCGCGTACCCTCGAAGAGTGCCGATGCGTTGGTCCTTCCCGGATAGGGAGAAGATTCTGGCCAGCTCGATGCCACTGCGAACCTTCTATTCGCGCGGCCGCATGGCGGGCTCGGGGTAGCGAACGTGCGCCTCGTGCGGCAGGACCGCTCCACGGGGGAGATCCGGTTGCGGCTCGAGACCCCGAGCGATCTGTGGCGGATCGCCCGGCTCGTTCGCCCGGGGGACCGGGTCGGAGCTTCGACCACCCGCCGCGATCCGGAAGCGCCACCCGATGTCGCCGCCGCCGAACGCACCCGCCGCCGGGTCTGGCTCTCGGTGACGACGGAGTCGGTCGAGTTCCACGGGTTCCGCCAGCACGTGCGCATCTCCGGGCCGATCGCGGAGGGACCGTTCGACCTCGGGCGCCACCACACGCTCGACATCGGCCTGGGGGACGAGGTCGCGTGGTTCAAGCCCGAGCTCTCGGGCGGGGACCGCTCCTTGCTGGAAGAGGGGCTCCAGCACCGCGGGGACCCCGAGATCCTGATCGCTTCCGTGGACTGGGGGGAGTCGTCCCTGCTCCGAGTGCGGGGTCGCGCCATCGAATCGGTCGCCGACCTCAGGCGCACCCTTGCGGGCAAACAGTTCGGCGCGACCCAGGCCTCGAAGGACCGCGAAACCTACCTCGCCGAGCTCGTGGCGTTGGTGCGGCGGTCCGCGAGCGAGGCGAGCGTGGTCGCGATCGCGGGCCCGGGCTTTCTCAAGGAGGAGCTCTCCCACCGTTTGATCGAGGAAGAACCCGGCCTGAAGGGCAAGATCCGCATCTACGCGACAGCCGAGTCCGGACGCGCCGGCGCGGACGAGCTGTTGCGATCGGGCCGCGCGGCCGACGCGCTCCAGGGAACCGTCGCGGCCGAAGAGGCGACGCTCGTCGAGGCGCTCCTCCGGGGCCTTGCCTCCCGGGTCCGTGCGGCGGTCGGGGCCTCCGAGGTGGCCGAGGCCGTGGAGGCCGGCGCCGTGGAGACGCTCCTCGTCGGCGAGTCCCATCTCGCGGATGCCGAGGTCGCCGCGGTGCTCGACCGAGCGCGCAAGGGCCGCGCTCGGATCTTCGTCGTGCGGGACACGGAAGGCCCGGGGACCCGGCTCAATTCCTTCGGAGGGATCGCGGCGATCCTCCGCTACGACTGGACGAGCTCGAAGGTCACGGAATAGCCTGGACGGCCTCGCGCAGCTCTTCGAAGCGGCGCTTCAGGTCCTTGAGGGCGTAGCGAAGTGCCTCGCGCGTGGTCAGCGAGCCGTCGGTCTCGAACTGGAAGAGGAACCGGTGCTCGTCCGGGCGCACCGTGACCGACCCGTGCTCGCACTCCTTCTCGCACGCGCCGCACAGGATGCACTTCGACTCGTCGGTGACCGTGACCTTCCCGTCGGCGTAGGGCAGGATGTTGACCGGGCACACGCCGCTCACGCGCTTCATGCACGCGTCCGAGCAGCCGGCCTTCCTCGCGATCCGGACGTGAGGATACGGGCTCATCCCGACCGCGTGGGCGACCTGCCACTTCGCATGGTCGCGCGCGGAACCGACCACGGCGGTCGCGTAGGCGAGCAGCGCCTGACGCGCGCCGAGCCGGACGATCGGAACCTCGGGCTCGAGGACCGCGAGGCTCGGATCTCCGAGCGGGACAACGTCCCGTCCGTAGACCGTGCAGGGACCCTTCTTGTCGATCGAATACATCGCCTGGCAGCTCGGGCAGCCGGCCCCGTTGCACGTGCACTCGGACTTGCGGCGGAACTGCCCCAGATCGGTGGGGAGCGGGAGGAGACCGAGGCGCAGCGAGACGGCCTCGTCGAACATGCTGGTCGACGAATCGTAGTCCTTCCCGGTCGCCTCGTCTCGGATCGGCCCGAGGTGGAACTCGACATCCTCGATCGCGAGCTTCGGCACGTCGGCGATCAGCGTACGGCGGACGGCGTTCACGCGGCTCGCGCTCGCATCGTCGATCTCGAGGGCCGCCCGCCGCGGCTTGAGCTCCTGGATGGTGACCTGCATCCGATCGGACCCCCTCACTAGACCCGTCGTCCGCGTCGGCCGCCCTTCGGCTTTGTCCCGTCATGGGGCACCGGGGTAACGTCCTCGATGCGATGGAT
>JAKAPG010000208.1 GCA_021823085.1 Thermoplasmata archaeon
ATGGCGAAGTTGACGGCGCAGTCCGACTGGACGAGCTCGAGGAACGCCGGCGTGCACTTGACCAGGTCGATCTCCCACGGGTCGAACTCCTCGTCCATGACGAGCTCGAAGAGGAGCGCCATCGCCTTCTGGAACGGGTCGGGAATGACGATATGCACTCCCTCCTTCAGGTTCTCGACGAGCGCCAGGTACCGCTCGAGGAGCACCGACGTGTCCTCGGACTCTCCCAACAGGGAGCGGTGGAAGACCAGGTAGCGGAGCACCTTCTCGGCGGCCTCCCGAGGCACGGAGTTCGGCGCGGCGAGATCGGCGGCCTCTCCCTGCGAGATCGTCATCGTGCCTCCACGGTCGGGGTGGCGCCCTCCGGCGCCCGAGCGTTCTCCCGGCTCTCGACGTCGTGGATGTCGTCGAGGTGGATCCCGACGACGCGCGAGCAGCCGTCGCCGCGCATCGTCACGCCGAACAGGTGGTGCGCGAACTTGAGCGTCACCTTGCGCAGCGAGATCACGACGAACTGGGCTCGTTCCGCGTTCCGTCGGAGCATCCGGCCGACGTACTCGGCGTTCAGGCCGTCGAGCGACATGTCGACCTCGTCGAAGACGTAGAGGGGACTCGGATCGTAGCGCTGCATGGCGAAGATGAAGGCGAGGCTGGCGAGCGACTTCTCCCCGCCCGACAGCTGCTCGAGCCGGGCCACGGTCTTTCCGACCGGCCGGGCCCGGATGAGGAGGCCTCCCGCGAGGGGGTCGTCCGGGTTCTCGAGAACGATCTCGCCCTCGCCGCCCGCGGACAGCTCGCCGTAGATCTCCCGGAAGTTCGTGTTGACCTGGCCCACGACCTCGGCGATCTTCTCGCGCTTCTTCTTCTCGATCTCTCCGACGAGCGCGATCAGCTCGTTCTTCTCCGTCGTGAGCCGCTCGACTTCGGCCTGGAACTCGTCAAGGCGGAGCTTCTCGCTGTCGTACTCCTCGACGGCCCGCTGGTTCACGTTCCCGAGCGCGGAGAGCTCCTGGTCGAGCGTCGCGACCTTCTTCTTGAGCTCCTCGATGCTCATCGGCTTCTCGTCGGGCTCGGGCTCGGGGAACTGCCGGAGCGCCTCCTCGAGCTCGTGGAACCGGGCCTCGGCCTGCGCGAGCCGGGTCTCCTCCCCGGTCTGCATCGACCGTCGGGTCTCGAGGTTCGCGACGACCTGGCCGAGCTTTCCCGTCACTTCGAGCCGCTCGACGTCGAGCTTGCGCTTCTTCTCTGCGAACCCTTTCGCGGCCTCGGTCTGCTGGGTCTCGACCGACTTCAGCGCGTCGAGCGCCTCTCGGGCGGCGGTGACCGCCTTTTCGGTCTGGGCGATCTCCTTCTTCTTCCCGGCGGCGTCCTTGCGGAGCTTCTCGAGCTCCTGGCGGTGTCCCTCAAGGTTCGTTTCGAGGGCCTGGAGCGAGGCACGGACCGCCTCGAGCTCGCCGTTGACCCGTACCCGCTCGTTCGCCGCCTTCTCCGACGACTCCTGGAGGGAGCGGAGCCGGCTCGACAGCGTGTTCGGCAGCAGGCTCAGGTACTCCTCCTGCGCCGACTGGATGCGGGACTTGAGCTCGGTGATCTCGGAGCCGAGATGCGTGACCTCCTCGTCGGCGGTCGCGAGCGCCGACTCGGCCTTCTTCTGGTCGGCGAGGACGGACTTGAGCCGGTCGCGGGCCGCGCTGAGGCGTTCCCGGGCCGCGGCAAGGTCCTTGGCCACGACCTCGAGGGTCGAGCGCTGGGCTTGGTCCTGGATCGATCGTTTGGAGAGCTCTTCCGCCAGAGCGCGGACGCGCTCGGCGATCTTCCCGAGCTCGGTCCGGGCAGCGTTCTCGGCCCCGCTCTTCTCGCGCAGCTCCTCCCCGAGCCGCTTCAGCTCGACCGCGCTGTCGGCCCCCCGTCCCTGGTTCGATGGGTCGAGGTAGCCGCCCGAGATGGCTCCGGTCGCCTCGATGAGGTCCCCTTCCAGGGTGACGAGCCGGACGCCGCCCATCTGGGCGCGGGCCCGCGTGAGGTCCTCCATCACGACCGTCTCGCCGAAGACGTACCAGAACGCCGGGCGCATCGCCTCATCGAACTTCACGAGGTCGATCGCGAACCCGGTCGCGCCCGGCGCCTTCGCGACGACCATGGACTTGCCGTGGGGTCGCCCGGACAGCATCTTGTTGAGCGGGAGGAACGTCGCCCGTCCGCGCTTCTCGGCGCGGAGGAGACGAATGCACTCCTCGGCGACCTGGTCGCTCTCTACGACCAGAGCCTGGAACCGGTTCCCGCCGGCGACCTGGAGCGCGACCTTGTGTGGGGCCGAGAAAGTGGCGAGCTCCTCGACGGTGCCACGGATCCCCGGGATCTTGCCGAGGTTCCGCTGGGAGAGGAGGAAGTCGACCGCGGCCAGCTGGTTCGGGCGGCCCCCGCTCTCGGCACGGGCCTTGAGCCGGGCGTCCAGCCCAAGGTATCGCCGATTGAGCTCGAGGACCTCCTGGCTCAGCCGGTTGGCCTCCTCCGTGAGCCCCTTCTCCTTCGCCTTGAGCGCGTAGAGCTCCTTCTGAAGATCGCCCGAGGACGGGCCGGCACCCCCATTTCCGGGGCCGGACGGCTTCGCGCGGAGCTCGAGGTCCCTCACCTCGAGCTCCCGCTCGCGGAGGTCCTCCTCCGCCTGCGCCTGGCTGCGTTCCGCCGACTGCAGCGATGCGTTCGCGGCTTCCCGGCTCTGGACGCTCGACTGCCAGGACTTCTGCTTGGTGTCGAGATCGCGTTCGAGACCGAGCTGGAGTTTCCGGGCGGCCGCGAGCTTCTCCTGGGACTTCCCCGGTGCCCCGGTCGCCGTCTGGATCTCGCGGCCGAGCGACTCCGACCGCGCGGCGTGGCTGGCGAGCTCCTCCGAAAGGGACTTCTCCTGGCCCTTCAGGCGATCGCGCTGGGCGGTCTCGTCGTCGATCGTCTTCGAGATCTCGGCGGCCTCCCGCTCGACCGACTCGAGCGCTTCGGTGAGGTGGCCGAGCGTCTGGTCCAGGCGCGCGAAGGAGATCTTCTTCTCGTCGAGCTCCTGCTTGAACTTCACCGCGGCCGCACCGCCGGCTTCCGCGATGCGGCGGTCGAGCTCATCGATCTCGGCGGCGAGCTCGGACTGCCGCTGCGCGAGCCGGCCCCGGTCGCCGTCGATGCGCTCGATCTCGGACCGCACCGTATCGACCTGCTTGCGACAGGTCGCGAGCTCCTGCTCGG
>JAKAPG010000209.1 GCA_021823085.1 Thermoplasmata archaeon
CATCGCCATCGCCTCGGCGACCGCGAGCCCGAAACCTTCGAGCCGGTTCTGCGACGGGAAGACGAACTGCTCCGCGAGCGCGAGGAACCGGGGGAGGTTCTCGTCGGACACCGCCGGACAGAATCGGACCCGGTCGCCGACCCCGAGACGACGCGCTTGGCCGACCAGGTTCGGAAGACGCGGCCCCGTTCCGACCACGACGGCCACGACGTCGGGGGGGAGCAACGGAAGGGCACGCAGGAGGACGTCGATCCCCTTGTGCTCCACGAGGCGTCCCGTGAAGGCGATGACCCGCTTCCCGTCGAGCCGCAGGTCCCCCCGGAGGTCGCTCGCGTCGATCCCGGGTCGGAACCGCTCGAGGTCGACGGCCGAAGGGACGATCGCGAGCTCGCGGCCCCGAAGCATGGCCGAGGTGATCGCGTAACTGCGCGTGTGGACGACCACGCGATCGACCCGGCGCAGGGTCCGGGGCAGGAAGATCCGCTGGTAGGTGCCGGCGATCAGCCGTCCGAGGACCCCCGGGAGGAACAGGTCGCAATGGTAGGTGAGGCACATCGGTACGCGGCGCCGCTCGAGCGCCCGCGTAACGAAGTACGAGGTCAGGGGCGGAGGATAGTGGAGATGGACGACGTCGGCGTCGAGCGAGCGGGCGAGCCGACCGACGTCGAGGTCAATCGGGGTGTTGAACAGCACGCCGAGGTTGCGCGCCCGGAGGATCCGGTACCCCTCGAACACCTCCTCGCGGGGAAGGTGCCGATCGTACCGGGACGTGAGGACCGTGACCTCGTGACCCAGGCGGACGAACTCCCGGACGAGCCCGCGGACGTGGGACTCCACCCCGCCGGCATGCGGGTAGAAGAAAGGGGAGACCTGGACGATGCGCACGGACCGAGGAGAGCGGCTCCCACGCTTTCAGCCCATCGTTCGATGGTGAGAGGGTCCCCGGGGACCGCCCGTTAGGCTTCCGTCGGGCTCTTCCGGCGGGACGCGGTCGGCGGCTCGGACTCGCGGACCTGGAGAAGCTGGTCCGGCGGGAGGGTCGTCACGTCCAGGCCCCGCATCGCCTCCCCGAGGCCGGCGGAGACGCGGGCCAGGACCTCCGGCTGGTCGTAGTGCAGCGAGGCCTCCACGATCGCACGTGCGACCTTCATCGGGTGCTCGGCCTTGAAGATCCCGCTCCCGACGAAGACCCCGTCGACCCCGAGCTCACGGCACAGCGCGGCATCGGCCGGCGTCGCGATCCCCCCCGCGGCAAAGTTGACGACCGGAAGTCGTCCGAGGGAACGGACCTCGACCAAAAGGCTCTCTGGGACCCGCTCGCGCCTCGCCCAGGCGCCAAGGTCCTTCTTTGGGAGCTTCACCACTTCCGCGATGTCGCGGTTCATCTGGCGGATGTGGCGGACCGCCTCGACCACGTTCCCGGTGCCCGCCTCGCCCTTGGTGCGGATCATCGCCGCCCCCTCATGGATGCGACGGAGCGCTTCGCCCAGGTTCCGCGCGCCGCAGACGAACGGCGTCTTGAAGCCGTGTTTGTCGACGTGCTGGAACGGATCGGCCGGCGTCAGGACCTCCGACTCATCGATCATGTCCACCCCGAGCGACTCGAGGATGCGGGCCTCGGAGGTGTGCCCGATGCGACACTTCGCCATCACGGGGATCGACACCCGCTCCCGGATCTCCCGGATCTTGACCGGATCGGCCATCCGGGCGACTCCGCCCGCGGAGCGGATGTCCGCCGGCACGCGTTCGAGCGCCATGACCGCGACCGCGCCCGCCTCCTCGGCGATCCCGGCCTGGTCGGCTGTCGTGACATCCATGATCACGCCGCCCTGCTGCATGCGAGCGAATCCGCGCTTCACGAGCTCCGTCCCGAACCGGAGCTTCTCGATCAACTCGGCCATGGCCCGGTGTACCACCGGTAGGAACGCGGGCCGCGTATAAGATGGCGCAGGGGGGTCGGCGGCCGGCGCCTTCGCGGGGGTCGGATGGCCGGGTCCCACCAAGGTTAATGCCCGCCGGACCGTGGCCCCGCCTGCAGGGGGAGCTGGACACCGGCTGAGAGGACGGGGAGGAACCCGTCGACCCCTCGAACCTGCCCGGGATAATGCCCGCGAAGGGAACGCGATGCCGCACCAAAGAGGAATCTCGACCCGCGCCGTCCGCGAAGGATGAGCGCCGCCGCTTCCGCCGGGTCGCCGCGCCTCCGGCGCCCCGGCGAGCTCGGCCGGATCTTGAAGGTCACGGCGGTCGCGCTGGTCGTCGTCGTCGCGGGGATCGGCATCGCCGAGTACCTGGGAAGCGGCCTCGGGGAACCGACGCTCGTGATCTACACGTACTCGAGCCTGTTCGGTGGCCCCGGCACGGCGAACTACTCCTACGTGTTCAACACGTTCGCCGCCGCGCACCACGTTCGGATCGACGTGGAGTTCCCGAGCGGGAACCTCGTGAGCACGCTCGTGGCCCAGGCGAACGCACCGGCCGCGGACCTCGTGATCGGCCTCGATGAGATCACCGCCTCCCAGGCGGAGGCGGACGGTCTGCTGATCCCCTACGCGCCCCCCCAGCTCGCGAACGTCTCTCCGAGCCTCGTCGCCGAGATCAGCCCCGCCCACGCCGTGGTGCCGTACGAATGGGGGTACCTCGCCCTCGACTACGCGGCCGCGTTCGACAATGCGACCCACGGGGCCGTCCGGACCGCGACCTTTCCCGAGCTCGCGTCCAACTCGAGCTGGGCAAACCAGCTCCTGATCGAGGACCCGACGGTCGACATCACTGGTGAGGAGTTCCTGGTCTGGACGATCGAGTACTACCAGCATGTGCTCGGTGAGAACTGGACCGACTTCTGGACCAGCCTTCTCCCCGAGCTCCACTTCCGGCCGGCGCCCGACTGGGGAACGGCGTTCGGCGAGTTCACGACGCCACCGAACTCTCCACAGCTGCTCGTCAGCTACTCGACCGACCCCGCGTACGCCGCGTACTACGGGCCGGCGGGGGCGTTCAACTCAACGGTCAGCTGGTGGAACGGGACCGCGTACGGCTGGCGCGCGATCTACGGGATCGGGATCGTCCAGGGTACCCGCCATCTGACCCTGGCCCAGCAGTTCGAGAGCTGGTTCCTCAGCGGTGCCGTCCAGTCGGAGATCCCGCTCAACGAGTGGGAGTACCCGGCGAACTCGACCATCCCGCTCCCGTCGGTCTACGCGGCGGCGCTCGATCCGTCGACGATC
>JAKAPG010000210.1 GCA_021823085.1 Thermoplasmata archaeon
GACTGGCACGCGAGGGCCCGCGCCCATGACCCCGTCCTGCGGCTGGAGAGCTGGCTCAGCTCCGTCGGCTGGCTATCGAGCGCTACGAAGGAGGAGCTGTCGCAACGGATGTCGGAGAGCGTACGCATGGCCATCGCAGAGGCGGAGGCAACGCCCCCGCCATCCCCGGCCTCCCTGTTCGAAGACATCTTCGCTCACCCGCTGCCGGCGCCCACGGAGATCCTACGGGCATAACGGGGGATGCATGGCAGGAACGTACGCTCGGTCTACCGACGTCCTCGTGGTCGGCGGGGGCCCGGGCGGTTACATGGCCGCCCTTCGACTCGGCCAGCTCGGAAGATCGACCCTCCTGGTCGAGAAGGACCAGATCGGAGGGGAGTGCCTCAACCGCGGATGCATCCCTTCCAAGGCTCTCATCCACGCTGCGGAGCTCTACTATCGCGTACGGACGGAAGGTCCGGAGATCGGGGTCATCGCCCCCGACGCGAAGTTCGACCTCGGCAAGACGATGGCGTGGAAGCAGTCGGTGGTCGAGAAGGAGCGGCAAGGAGTGCGGTCGCTTCTGAAGACCGCCGGCGTCGCGGTCCTTACGGGCGAGGCCCGGTTCACCGGCCCGAAGTCGGCCCAGCTCATGGCCCCGGACGGCGGTCAGGAGCGCATCGATTTCTCGAGCGCGATCCTTGCCACCGGGGCCGTCCCGATCCAGCTCCCCGGGTTCGAGACCGACGGGAAGACCGTCGTGAATGCTTGGGAGCTGCTCTCGATATCGCATCTCCCCTCCTCGATGCTCGTCCTGGGCGGTGGGGTCAGCGGCTGCGAGCTCGGTGAGTTCCTCGCACGGGTCGGGGTGAAGGTCACGATCGTCGAGATGATGCCTCAGCTGCTCCCCGGGATGGAAGCCGACCTGTCTCGAGAGTTGACGCGCCGGCTCGAGAACCTCGGCGTGCGGGTGTTCACCTCGGCGAAGGCGACGAAGCTCACACGGTCCCGCCCCGAACTGACCATGTCGATCGAGAAGGATGGGAAGGGCACTACCCTGAGCGGGGAGATGCTCTTCGTGACGATCGGCAAGCGCGCGGACACCCGCAACCTCGGGCTCGAGGAGGCCGGCGTGGCCTCCGACGCACGGACCGGGTTCGTCGGTGTCAACGAACAGATGCGGACGAACGTTGCGCACATCTATGCGGTGGGGGACGCAGCGCGCCCTCCGATGCTCGCGCACAAGGCCTACCGGGAGGGGATCGTCGCGGCCGAAGCGATTGCCGGTCGTCCGACGCGCTTTGACTTTCAGTGCTTGCCTTCGGTCGTGTTCACCGAACCCGAGCTCGCTTCCGTCGGTGACTCGGTCGCCGAAGCGAACGCCCGGGGAATCGCCGCGCGGGAGGTCCGCTTCCCGTACCTCGCGCTCGGGCGCGCGCATGCGAACCGCGCGACCGACGGATGGGTGAAGATGGTCGGCGACGACTCGAGCGGGGTGCTCCTCGGCGTGCACATCGCGGGGGCGTCGGCCGGAGAGCTGATCGGCGAGGCCGCGCTCGCGATCGAAATGGGGGCGACGATCCGCGACATCGCGGGTACGATTCACCCCCATCCTACCTATGGCGAATTGCTCGCCGAGACGGCCCTTGCGTGGCTCGGAGAACCCATGCACGTCGCCCGGAGGCCCTCGGATGCCGCGCGTCATTGACTGGGGACGCGTCGAGTACGTCGAGGCGCTAGGGCGGATGCGTTCCCTGGTCCTAAAGCACCGCAGCGGATCGATCGAGGATACCTTGGTCATGGTCGAGCATCCGCCGGTCGTGACCGTCGGGGTGGAGGGGGACGACGGCTCGGCGGCCCGCACGGGGCTGCCGGTTGTTGCGGTGGATCGCGGGGGCAAGAGCACGTACCACGGACCGGGCCAGCTCGTGGGGTACCCCATCGTGGACCTCGCCCAACGGAACCGGGATGTCCGACGATTCGTCCACGACCTCGAGGGCGTGATCATCGACTCGCTGCGAGAGTTCGGGGTTCGTGGCGAGCACGTTTCCGGGCGCCGCGGCGTCTGGGTCGACGGCCAGCGCAAGATCGCCTCGATCGGGATCGCGGTCGACCATTGGGTCACGTACCACGGGTTCGCGCTCAACGTCGACGTCGACCTGAGTGCGTTCGCTTCGTTCCATCCGTGTGGCTTCGACGGAAACGTGATGACGAGCCTTCGCAAGGAACTCGGGCGCCCGATCGATCTCGCGGAGGTCCGGCCGATTGTCGCGCGGGAGTGGACCCACGTGTTCGCCCCCCCGATCGGCCCGCCGCTTCCCCCCGCATGAGTTCCGTGGATTCCCGTCCTAGGATGCTCCTCGTGGGCGGTGCCGGGGGGCTGGTGGGCCGGGCGATCCTGGCCGAGTTCTCTTCCACCCATCGTATTCGGTCGGTCCATCGGCATCCGGTCGCTGAGGAGGCGCGCTCGGGCGTCGAGTGGATCCCCGCGGACATCGCCTCGGTATCCTCGTGGGAAGATCTGCTCCGGGGATGCGATCTGGTCGTCAATCTCGCGTGGTACCGGACCGGCAGCGCCCGAGTCTTCCGACCGCTCGCAGAGGGCCTGATCCGGCTGACGGGCGCCGTCGCGCGCTCGCCCGAAGTCCGCCGATTCGTGCACGTGAGCGTCCCCGACGCTCCCCCCCCGCTCGAGAGCGACCTCCCGTACTTGTCCTTCAAACGAACGGTCGACCGAGCGATCATCGAGAGCGACACCCCGTACCTGATCCTACGGCCGACGCTCCTGTTCGGTCGCGACGATCGGCTCTTGACCGTGATGATGCGAACGATGCATCGCTACGGCCGATTCCCGATGTTCGGGAGCGGAGAGTACCACGTCAGTCCGCTGGCGAGCTTCGACCTCGCAGCGATCGCACGACGGGAGATGGAGGGCACGCCCCATCGCAACCTCGTGCTCGGGGGGCCGGAGCGGTGGCGGTACCGGGACCTCACGGACCGGATGTGGGCCGCTCTGGGGCTCCCTCCTCGCTATTGGCAACTCTCCCCCCGACGAGCGCGTAGGGTCGCCTACCTGCTCGAGCACCTAGGCTCCCGGCTCATCTACGAGTACGAGGTCGAGTGGCTCCTCTCCGACCGGCTCGGGCCACCCGCCTACGCGGGGCTCGAACGACCCCTGGCCCGAGTGGGGCCGTTCCTGGACGCCACCGCAGCGGCCCTGAGGGGACGGTGACC
>JAKAPG010000211.1 GCA_021823085.1 Thermoplasmata archaeon
CCGCCTCGTGGTTCGTGCGCAGCTTCTTGGCTCCGTAGAGCAGGACGTCGTCCGTGACGATCTCGACGTTGAATTCACCCGCAGCGCGATTGACCATGATCTCGCGCTCGATGGACTCCCAGGGGATCGTACGATAACGATCGGGAGTGATGGAACAGAACTCGCATCCTCGAGGACACCCGCGGGTCACCTGGACCTCCCCGATCCGCGCCGCGTGCACGATCGTCGGGATCTCCTCCAGCCGCGGGGGCGACCCGTGCACGGTGCGGGGAACGGAGCCGCCCTCCACGGCGGTCTTCGTGATCCGCGGGAGGTCGATCTCTGCCTCGCCTTGATAGACGGTGTCCACCCAGTCCGGGCGGCGGAAGCTCATCTGCCAGATCCCCGGCCCACCGGCGATGACCCGGAAGGGCCCCCGATGACGCAGCCTCTGGATCTGCTCGCCCAGCTCCCGAAAGTACGTCTCGTTCCAGCTCGGGCCTCCCCCGAACAGCATTGTCAACTTCGTGCTGACCGGGCTCAGACCGAACGGATCGTGCGCGCTCACGCCGACCACTCGCGTCCGGGACCCTATCGCGCGATCGAGCCGCTCCGGGGGAACGACCACGACATCCGGGATTCCCTGGGCGAAGAGGGCCGCCTCGACCTTGCGGAGCGCATAGGGCGCGGTCATCGGTTCGACGCCGTGCCCGGACTCGATCGGCGGAGCGAAGAGCCGATTCATGAGCACGCGCGGTACGAGCCGAGACGGCATGCAGCAGAAGTAGCCGAGCGCGCTCGAACGGGAATAATCCGAGAAGCTCCCACGGTCCGAGGTGAGGACGACCGAATGGCCGGGTGTTCCCCCGAACGTTCCCGCACCCCCGTATGTGGGTTCTGCCTTCCCGCATAATGCCCCGAAGGTTAAGAAGCGAGCGACTGCGGATCCCGATGCGGCAGGCTCTCGGAGTGGGAGGGCCCGCCGCATCGATGGCCGGGGTCGTGCGGACCGGGAGGGATCGTCACGCGAGCATCTCCTCGGTGCGGAAACGGCTTGGAGAGATCACGGCCATGGACGATCCGTCGGTTCAACGAATGGAATACGCCGGCACGTTGGCACGCCCGCCGGAGGGAGCGCATCGGAGACGGGCCCGATGCATCGGAGCCGAGACCCCGTCCGTGCTCCGTGCGCGACCGAGAACTTGCCGGAATCTTGGCGAGGTTGCAGCGATGCTCCGGCGGATGGACGGGGAGCCACAGAGGACGTTCCCTATCGACCGCCGCGTACGCCATCGGAAGCGGTGGCCCTCCCGGTCCGCGACGCACAGGGCTCGTATCCGAAATCCCCGGCCCGAGGCGGGGCGTTCGAACTCGAGTGCCGGAGAGTTTGCCCAAGGTTTGGAAGGCCCACCCCCATGCCAAGGGGCGGACCCCCGCTCGGATAGGGAACGACTTCCGGCGGTCGGCCGAAGCCCGCCACTGGAGGGGCGCACGCTACGAGCTCAGCTCGTTGGGCGGGTGCCACTCTTCGGACCGTCGGGTCGCGGACGGTTTCGCCACTCCGGCGGCGGTAGGGCGATCGCGACACATCTCGTGCGAGGCCCAGCATGAACAATCGTTTTCACTCGGTCCGCATCCTTCTACCCTCGGGCGTATGGAGTACGCGCGCCGGTAGTATCCAACACCAACCACCGGGCCGGTCAGAACCCCGCAGGAAGTGCGCGGGCCGTGGGGTGTCACGCGTCCCTCCGTCGTACTACGTCGACCCACGAGCCCAACGACCTCCGAGCGGCCGCTGAGAGTCGAGCGCGGGCAGCCGGATACCTGCCCTCGATCTCCGATGGGGCCGCCATCCTACGGAGCAGTATCGACCAGCACGGCACCTCAGGAATCCTCTCAGGTTCCCCGGGAGGCCTCAGCCCAGTCACGTAGATGCCGGGAACGAGTGTCGAGGATGAAAACGCACACTCGTCGCCCAGACCCGAGTATGCCGCATCGATCGCACGACGAAGCACTTCAGCTCCGAACCGCCAGTAGTCCCGCGGCGCTTCGTGGTAGGGGACGCCAAGGCTCGGCACCGTGACAAGGAACCGTCCACCTTCGCGGAGGGACGCGAACAGATTCCGTAGGCCCCACTCCCAGTGGAGCACGTGTTCCAGGACTTCCTCGCAGATCACCACGTTGTAGTCCCCCGGTATCGCGCCTTGCGAGATGTCCGCGATCCTGTCCACCCCGGGTCCCGGGGCCACGTCGACGCCTACGTACTCGCGGACCCCCCAGGACTCTAGGATCCGTCGGATCCCGCTCCGGTAGGATCCGATCTCCAGGACGCGAGCACCGCGCGCCTGCTCCGGTCGTAGTTGCTCGCAGAGCCACGCGATGCGGTCGATGTTCATGCGATTCTCCGGTGTGGCCGCCGTGCCCGCCCCGTCGTGAGAAGGGTGAACTCCGGGACCAAGGCCACGATCGCCAGTAGGACTGCGCCTTCCCATGCCGGAGGGAGCAGAGGGGAGACCGAGACCCCCCTCGCCATCCTCACCCTTCCCCCCGTCTCGGGGTAGCGACGCACGGAGATAACGAGGCGGAGGGTGAAGACGGGGTTAGTCCCTGACCCCGGTCGAAAGACTCACCGAGAGGGATACGCCGCACTCCTCGCAACGCGGTACCGGCGGACCTCCATCGCGGAGCCCGTACCGGATCGCGGCGCGCTCCACGCCGATTTCCCCGATCTCGCTCGCCCCGGTTGGTGCCTCGGTCATGCTTGCCTCCGTTTTCCTCGTTTGGCCGTCCGAAAGGTGGCGCTGCAATTCGGGCACGTCGCCTTAGCCAGGCTCCCGGGTCGTCGGACCCACACGTAAGGGCATTTGCGGCACCCCGCCGTTCCGCCCGCCCTCTTGGTCGGGGCCCCCACCGACAGGGATGCATCGTCTACCACCTCTACTACCACTTTCTCTCCCGTCCTTTCCGACTTCCGCCACGGATCGGAGTCCTCAGAACCCTCAGGAATCGAGCGGAGCCGAGGCCCGGAGGAACCCTCACCAACCCCCATCGCCGGGGATCGATGGTGCGTGAGAGCGGCGGACCCTTCCCGCGAGCCGGCGCGCGAGCAGCGCGGCGACCTACCTCTTCGGATCCTAGAGTAGGTCCGCCAGCGTGCCCGTCCCCAGCTGTCCGCGGGCGGCCCCCTCGGCCCCTGTGAGCGACAGCGGTCAATCGCAAGGCACCAAGAAA
>JAKAPG010000212.1 GCA_021823085.1 Thermoplasmata archaeon
TTCCGATCTGTCGACCTGGCGCAGCTCGACGCGGTTCTCCAGCGCATTCGCTCGATCCCGGACGTCGTCGAGGTCGAGGCCGTCACCGGTCCGTTCGATCTGATCATCAAGATCCAGGCGGAGCACATCAACGAAGCGCTCGACATCGTCATGCAGCGGATCCGCCGCATCCCGGGAATCCGGGGAACGGAAACCCTCGTAACGGTCACGGGCGGGTAGGGTCCGCGTTTCTCGATAAATATCCCCGTCGCCATGGACCGGCATGGTCGCAGTCGGACAACCGGCCCCGGATTTCGACGCCAAGCTACAGGACGGGAGCGCCTTCCGCCTTTCGTCGACGCGCGGACATCCTACGGTCCTCTACTTCTATCCCAAGGCGGATACCCCCGGCTGTACGATCGAGGCGAAGGGATTCCGAGATCACCACGCGGAGTTCCGGTCGAAGGGGGTGGAGATCGTCGGGGTGAGCGTCGACGACTGCCCCGCGCAGCAAGCCTTCCGCGAGAAGTACGGCCTCCCCTTCCGTCTGGTCGCGGACACGGACCAGAAGGTCTCGACCGCCTACGGCGTCCTGGGACCGCACGGAGTCGCACGGCGCGTCACGTTCCTCATCGGGAGCAACGGCGCAGTCGAGGAGATCGTCGACACCTCCGGCGCCGAGACCCACGTCGCGCGCGCCCGCGCCCGGTTCCTCAAGGCATAGCGGACGGCGGTTCGACCCCCTCGTCCGGCGGGCTCGTCGACGCGGTGCGCCCGCTCCCCGGGAGCCACCAGGCGCGGTCGTTGAGCGCCTGCAAGATTGCCGGGACGAAGTAGGTGCGCACGATCGCGGCGTCGAGCAGGACCGCGACCGCCACGGAGAAGCCGATCGCGATGAGCAGGTAGAAGTCGCCGAAGATCAGGCTCGCGAACGCACCCGCGAGGATGATGGCGGCCGCGCTGATGATCCCGCCCGTTCGGGCCAAGGCCTCGGAGACGGCGGTGCGCGAGGAGCGGCCCTTGATGCGCTCTTCGCGCACGCGGGTGAGCAGGAAGATGTTGTAGTCGGTCCCCAATCCCAAGATCAGCATGTACATCAGGGTCGGGACGTAGAAGAAGATCCCGAGGCCGGCGCCGAGGCCCAGGACGAGATAGGTGAGCGCCCAAGCCCACGCGATGGAGACGCCGATCGTCGCGACTGCGAGGACGGGCAGCACGGCCGAGCGGAGCACGACCAGGAGCACGACCAGGAGTGCGATCGCCACCGCGATGAACAGCCGTTCGGTCGCGATCGAGGTTTGGTTCGCGAGATCGTTCGTGATCGGCGCCCCCCCGAGGTAGGCGAGCCCGGTGACGTCCGGGTGGGCCGCGGCGTACCGCGCGAAGGACGACTCGATCCCATGGAGGGCCGAGAGCGCGTTCGCCGAGAGCCCGCTCGCGTTGGTCTGGAAGCTGACCAGCACCGTCCGGTGGTCGTTCCCGATGAGCGAAGCGGCCAGCGCCTCGAGGTTGATCTGGGTGGCCGTCGGCTGGCTCGAGAGGTTCTGCCACGTCGCGAGGGGAGCCCCATAGGAACCGACCAAGGAATCGACCACCGCGACCCCGGGCGTCCCCTCGGCTAAGACCGTCAGCTCTGCGAGCTGCGCGAACTCGCTCGCGTTGGTCCGGTTCCCCACGAGGAGCGGGCTCGTGAACGTGACGAGGGCGGTCGCGGGGAAGGCGTACCCCGAGCCGAAGTGCTGGTTCATCGCGTGTAAGCCGGCGACCGCGGCCTGGCTCTTCGGCAACTGCTGGTAGAAGTCGTAGGAGAGCGGGACGTTCAGAGCGACGTAGATGAGCGGTACCGAGACGAGGAGAAGGATCGCAATCACCGCATAGGGGCGGCGTCGGGTGAAGGCAGCGGCCCGGTGGAAATAGGTCGAGCGGGACTCATTGAGTAGGCGCTGACGGGCGGAAAGACGGTCGAACCGGGGCCCGGTCATCGGCCAGAAGACCCGGGGCCCGAGGAGGACGAGCAGCGCCGGGACGATCGTGAGTGACGCGAGGATCGTCATCAGGATCGCGAAGGAGAGGACCATCCCCCACTGGCTGAGAAGCGCCACCCCACTGAACGTGAGGGCCAAAGTAGCGATGACCGCGGTCGCGCCGCTCGTCGCGACGCTCTGACCGGCCCAGGTAACGCTCGTGACGATCGCGTCGTTCGATGTGGCCCCGGCGACGCGCTCCTCGCGATAGCGCGAGATGAGGAAGATCGAGTAGTCGGTGCCGACGCCGAGCACGAACACTTCCTCGAGCGTGAGGCTCGTCGGATCGACGTGGGACACGAGCGTTCCGAGGAGGACGGTCCCTCCGAGGGCGAGCACGATCGCAACCCCGAGTCCCGCGAACGCGACCAGCGGGGTCAGAGGCGAGCGGAAGTACAGGGCCGTGACGACGAGGAGGACGACGACGGTGATCGGGAGCACGAGGGCGATCGAATCGTGGACGACGTTGTTTTGGGCGAGGTCGAGCGGGCCCGCACCGGTCTGGGCGAAGGAGATCGAGCGCGTGGGATCCGATTGCGCGAGGATATCCGGGACGATCCGGTTCATCGTCGTGATATCGGAGTAGACCGGGGTTCCGCCGGTTCCGTTCGTGTAACGATCGGAGACCGTGAACGCGACTTTGACGATCTGGGCAGTCCCGCTCGGCGCCACGTAGGAGCTTCGGATCGGCTCGGGTACCGGGAGCGGCTCGGTCCAGAGGGTCGCGGCCGCTACGGTGCCGTTGGCAAAGCTAAGAGCCGCCGTCCCGGACGGGATGCTCCGGGGGAACGCTTCGAGCGTGGTCACCAGCCACGGCAGCGGGAGTCCCAACGTCGGGCTCACGGTCGCGGCGAGGGCGGAGCGGAGGCTCGTCGCGTTCGTGAAGTTCCCGAGCGCGAGTACGCCGAAGACCGCGTTCGATAGAGCGCGTCCCTCGGGCGTAGGAGGAAGGAGGGGCCCTACGATCGTCGGTTCGTTCGCACGGACGACCGAATTCGCGCAGTTGACGACCGACGCGAAGTCCGGGTAGTACCGGGCGCAGTTCGCGGTGCCATTGAAGCCGGCGGTCCGGTTGGGCGGGCTGCCGCTGTAGAACGAACTAAGGACCGCAAGCGGAGTCGACTGGTTCGCGAAGTGCTGCTGAGCGTCGCGGTAGGCCTGGACGTTGGCTCCTTGGGGCGTCACGTTCTGGGCG
>JAKAPG010000018.1 GCA_021823085.1 Thermoplasmata archaeon
GGTCGGAGCGGTGCGGAAGTTGACCCGGGCGGATGGAACTCTGGCGCACCTCGTGCAGGTCTTCTCGCTCGCCGAAAAGGGTCAGTTCCCGGGCGTCGAAGGTGGCTTATAAAGTGCCAAACTCACGACTAGGGAAGAAGCGATCTCCGCGGTCGGCGTCAATGCCCTAACTCACATCGCCCGGGGTCCCTCGAGGACGAACGGTTCTTCCTTGGTGGGTCGCCTGGCGGTGGTAAGTCGAAGGGTAGACACGTCCGGTCTCGCGAGAACTGCACGGGCCAACACGGACGGCACTCACTTGGCGCGGAATGAGTGCGGCCGTACGGGTGACGATCCCCGGCCCCGAGTTTGAGCGCCCGAGAATTACCATCCCTTCCCGAATGTGGGTCCGGGCTCGATGAGATAAGCCGTCGACTCAGTGGAAGTCAGTGTCCCCAACGAGATAGCATTGTAGAATCGCTCGACCGTCACACGGGCACCCGCCGTGCGCGCCGAGTTTATGACCGCCTCAAGAGCTTCCCGCGTAACATACGTGAGTGGAATCACCCGCCGCCAAGGCAGCCTCCGGTCCCAAGACGATCCACGGACCCAGATTCGGAACCGCGCCACCTCTGGGGTCTTGGCTTCTCCGCTCCGGTCGAGGACTTCGACCTCGAGGTCCGGATTGTCCCACGAGAGCTCCTGCACCAAGCCGCTGGAAAACTGAAACTTCAGCCCCCCACTCTCGACCGACAGCGAAGTAGGAGGAGTCCCCAAGAATCGAAAGGCGTAGCTATCCAGAGAGCCGACTAAGAGGACAAGAAAGGCGGTCTCTGGAACGGCCGCTAGAATAGCGAATTGGTGGGAAACATAGCCGACTGGGGGGATAACCACGACCAGCCAGCTAACGAGCAGGATGACGCCGGCAATAGCGGCGAGAGCTATCGTGATGAAGTACCGCACTTGACGATGGCGAAGCGCGTTGAGGGCGGAGAGGTCCGATAGGTCCGCTTCCCACTTCCCGTTCCGAGCGACCAAGGCTGACCGGTCACCCTTAGACCGATGAAGAGACTGCCTCGACAACGCGTGGGGAATGGAAATTGGCACTCTATTGTCGGACCCACTCGCCGGGGGCCGCTCGAGATCTGTTCGCCGCTCGCCCAATCCAGCGACCGACGTCCTCGCGCGGGTCTTCCGGTGCGGAGAATCATCCCAGCGCAATCGCGCGGCACCCCGCCGCCGTGCTCGGGGAACACCGATGCGAAGATTCCAGGGTGCGGGATACCACCACCGTGGGCCCGTCGCGAGTCGATGTCCGGCCGTGTGTCACACCGGTTGCCGCGAGAGCTCATCTAACAGCACCGGCGGCTGCATCGTAGTTGCACGTGGCGAGAGGCACACGCGGGTCAAGCTGATGACGACGTACCGATTCGCAACTTTACTCGGCCGCCGCAGTAGGGGGTGCACCTCCCCCCTCAAGGAGGCGGCGACCGGGGGCAATTGAGTATCTGGACGTCGCAGAATCCTCCACCGTACGGAGCATGCCGTTCGGAAACTAGAGGGTTGAGATCGAAGCTCGGCGGGCCGTTCCGACTCTGAACAGCTTTGTTCGCACGCTCTCGGACGAACGAGATCGGGACGGAGTCTGCCCCCACAAACGATATTTAATCAACCGTATAATTACTTGCGAGAGAACGGGTGGCCGCCGCTTCCGGGAAGTCGAGGGGAAAGGAGATGACGGACGAGGTGGAGAGCGAACGGTTCAGGGTTCGCATGCAGGCGATGAATGTCGGCGCGGTCCTCATGCTGACAATCCTGGCCGTCCAGTTCGTCCTCGGGATCGATGTCAACCTGTTCGGCGCGTTCCCGACCACCTCGGTGGTCCTCCAGGCCCTCTACTCGAACGTGGACCCGGTTCTGACCGCCCACATGGCCGTCGCGTTCCTTCTGCTGGTGCTCGGCGTCTTGCTCGCCGTGTTGGGTTTCCGTCGCCCGTTGCCCCGGCGAGTGTCGTGGGCGGCGCTGTCGGGGGCGCTGGCGGTATTCTGGGCCTTCGAGTCCGGGATCGAGTTCGTGCTCTCGGGGTTCTCGAACAACGTCGCCTCCTTCTCGATGGCCCTCGGATTCCTCGCATCGGTGGCGATTTATGGATACCTGGGTCTCGTGTCGGCACTATCCGGTCGGAGTCGGTTTGTCTCGATCCTTGTCGGGGGTGGGTCGCTCCAGGTCGCAGCGAGCGGGTCGGCTGGGCCGTCGACCCAAGGGAAGCGGTAATCCTCGACTCGACATTCTCAGGGCGGCGCAGCGGGAGTTCGGTAGGCGCGGGTTTGACCGCGCCTCGATACGTGCGGTCGCGCGCCGGGCGAAGGTCAACTCCGCCCTTGTGTACCACTACTACGGGAGCAAGGACCGCCTCTTTCGAGAGAGTCTTCGCGACATGATGCGGCCCCCCCCGAAAGGCCTCGGGGAACTCCGGCGGAGCGGGGGCGACGTGGGCACCGAAGTGGTCCGAATGTTTCTCGAACGCTGGGGCCGTGGGAACGATTCGATGGCGTTCCGTGGACTCCTCAGGTCCGCCTCGACCAGTGACGAGGCCGCGGCCATCCTCAAGGGACTCATTGCCCAGTTGGTGACCCCGTACGCCTCGGCCACGAAGCGGGTGAAGCACATCGACCGACGGGTCGCGCTCGTCGCCTCGGCCCTGCTGGGTGCAGGGTTCGTTCGGTTCGTCATCCAACTCCCCGGCCTGGCGTCTCCCACGAACGAGGACGTAGCCGGATGGATCGGACCGACCGTCACGAGATATCTGCGCCATCCGCTCTAACGGCGCAACGATCGACGGGTTCGACGCTTCTCCCCGTGAGCCCGCGCGGGCGGTTCCAGCGAGGGATCTTCCACAAGGTGCGGAGAGGGGTCCGGGGGCCGAACGGAGGTGAGGAGCCGGCCGACAGCCGGGGGCGGTTCGGGTGAACGGGCGTTGCACTGTTCGGGGGCTCGGCCGTTCCCTGGGACGATGTCTCGTGGCGGTCAGGTCCCGCCGGTCTCGAGCGGTTCATCGGCCGGTTTCCCGCATCGTGGTCGTTAGAACCCGGTGCGATTGGCGTGTGACGTCGGCGCAATCGGCACATACCATCAAATAGCCCCTTCCGGGAGAAACAACCCCCATGTTCCGGGTCGAGGGACGGCGCCATGCCAACGCTCCCTCCCGAATGGTGGCGGCCGCCAGCCTGGGGCTGGTGCTGGGATTGATCGGCGGCGGTCTCCTCGCGATGCCTCCGGCGAGCGCCACCCCCTGGAGCGGTGGGGAGCCTACTCCGACGAACCTTCTGTTCTACCTTCACAACGCGTCCAGTGGGGTTGCGGTCGGGGCCGCAAGCTACCTCGACGTTCTGTCCACGGCGAATGACTCGGTCCCGCCATGGTCAGGGACCGGCGCCCTTTCGGAGGGGAGCCACTACGACTCGGTCTCTTTCGTCGTCGCCCCGCAACTCCCGGGCGACCTAGTGCTGAACGGCACCGTCGGGGCGAGCCTCTACATGAACGAAAGCGGAAGCGCCCCCTCGGGTGGGAGCATCACCCTGAGCGTCTCCTCGGTGAGCGCGTCGGGGGTCCTAACCCCCTTGGGGACCGGCCCGGCCAACTCGGCTACGCAGTTGGGGCCCGGGGGCTCGACGGCCAAGCTGATCGCGCTAACGGGGCCGACGATCCGGGCGGCCGTCGCGGCCGGGAATTCGATCGAGGTCAACATCACGGTCAGCGGGAACACGGCGGAGGCGTACGGCATCTGGTGGGGAACGATCGCGGGCACCACGTACGTGAGCACCGTGAATGTCGCGGCCAGTACCTACTTGACCGTACCCCAGGTTCAGGTCCGGGGATCCAACGGCACGGCGATCACGACCCTCGATCCGGCGAACGCTGACGCGACGGTATCGATCTGGGCCACCGTATCGGACCCGCTGGGTGCGTACGATTTCCAGAGCTTCCCGGTCGAACTGTCCGTCACCGATCGGGCCACCCTCGCCGTCGTGTATGGACCGTCATCGATGACTCCGGTCCCCGCGTTGGCCGCTCCCGGGGCGCTGAACGGCACCTACGAGGGGACGTTCAACTGCTCCGGGCTGCCCCCCGGCGAGTACAACTTCACGGTCACCGCGATCGATGACACGAACTCGAACCTCGGGTCCGCCGTTACGCTTCCGGCCTACTTCGGCCGAGAAGCCATCGGGGTCGCCACGATCTCGATCGGGCTTCCCCCGGTCCCCGTGCACGTCACAGCTGTCGATGATCACGGTCTGCCGCTGAACGGTGCCACGGTGATCGTCCGTGCGGCGGGCACCGTGCTGGCCCAGAACCGGACGAACAGCTCCGGGATCGCCGGGTTCGATCTGTCCAACGCGACCGCGTTCACCTTTTCGATCGAATGGCAAGGCGTGGCGGCCGGTTCGGTCACGACGACCGTGACCTCGCCCGACCAGGACATCGTGGTGGACGCGAGCGTGGGGTACCCCACGTTCCTGCTCCAGACATCGGCCGGCGGGGCGCTCGCGTACGCCCTCGTTTCCATCGTGCACCCTAACGGGAGCGTCCTCCCGCTGCGCGTGACGAACGCCTCCGGCGAACTCCGGCTCATGCAGGTCCCGGCCGGCAACTACACCGTGACCGCGATCTACGACGACGCGGTCGTCGTAGATGCCCGGCCCGTGCCGGTCGTCGGGGACGGCCCGATCGTCGTCGTGGCAGGGAGCGTATGGATCCTCACGGTCACGACCTCCGCCTCGGGCGGTAGCGCGCTCTCCGCGGTGTTCGTCCAAGTGATCAATGCCACCACGGGAGCGACCGTCGCCTCGGGAGTCACCGGTAGCTCGGGCACGCTGCAGTTCCTCGTACCGGCCGGCAATTACAGTGTGCAGGGAAGCTGGAGCACGACCTACGCCCTGACCAGCCTCTCGCAGTCCGAAGAGGTCTCCGTCGTGGTCTCGGGCTCGGGAGCGACCGCCGCGCTGAGCTTCTCCAAGGCCTATCCGGCGTTCACCTCCACGAACGAGTTCTTCCTGGTCATGGGGTACGGCCTGCTCGCCGTGCTGGTCGCGCTGATGGGTGGACTGCTGCTGCGCCGCAGGCGCCGGGCGAGCGCCGCCCCGCCGAGCCCGACCACCACGGCCCCGGCCTGGTCCGAGTCTCCGTCCGACCGATCGGACGCGAACCGCCCGGGCCCCGGGGGCCACGCCTGATGGCAGAAGACGGGTCCGTCGGCGCCGGCGGCCACGGAACCCGGCCCTGATGTCCGGCGCGGCGACTCCCCTTGGGCTCGTCTGGGCCGCCGTGGCGACCGGAGGGCCGCTTCCGCTGTTCGTAGCGGGGGGGCTTCTGACCGTCCTCGCATGGCTCCTGCTCGCCCGGCCGCCCCCCCGAGATCTGGGAACGCCCGGATCGTTGTCGGACCGGGTCTGGATCCGGGCCGTACTCGGCGCGCTGGTCGGCGAGGTGGCCGCGTACCTTTCGGCGGCCCTCGTGCTCTGGATCTCCACCGGTGACCCGCTCGGCTTCCTGTTCCCCTTCCTGGTGCCCGCTCCCCTCGTCCTCGGTACGGCCCTCGGCGGGTTGAGCGGCGGGCTGAGCGCCCGACAGCACTGGCGCGCGGAGGGCGTGCTCGCGTACCTTGGGCTCGCGTTCCTGGCCGCCGGGTTCCTCGAGTACATCGTCTCGATCTTGGGCCGGACCCCGTTCGGCCTGGCCTGGGGGATCGCGGCCTTCCTGCTGACCGCCGAGGCGTTCGGTTTCATCGTGGTCTTCCTCTACCAATTCTACACCCTGGAGTTCCTCGCGGGGGGGCACCGGAACGCACCGGAACTTCGGGAACTGCCGAGGGGGGCCGAGCCCTTCGTGGCCGTCCAGGTCGCGTGCTACAACGAGCCGGTGGAGCTCGTGCGGAGCTGTCTCGCCTCGATCTCCCGGCTCGATTACCCCCGCGACCGGCTCGTCGTCCAGCTGCTGGACGATTCGACCGATCCGCAGGTCCGTCGGGCCCTCGAGACCGTGTGCCGCGAGCTCGGGGTCGAGTACCTCTGCCGGCCCCATCGCCGCGGATTCAAGGCGGGCGCCCTGAACGACGGCGAAGCCGCCCTCCCGCCCTCGGTGGAGTTCCTCGCGGTGGTCGACGCCGACTACCGGGTTCGGCCGGAGTTCCTGCGCCGAACGCTGGGGGCGTTCGAGAACCCGCGGGTCGCCTGGGTGCAGACCCCGCAGGCGTACTGGAACGAGGCGGAGTCACGGTTCACCCGGCTCTACAGCCTGGCGGACGCGTTCTTCTACCGGGTCGTCCAGCCGGTCCGGGCCGAGGCCTCGACCAGCATCTTCTGCGGCACCATGGGCGTCCTCCGCCGGTCGGCGCTCGCGGAAGTGGGGCGCTGGGACGAGGCCTCGATCACCGAGGACGCCGAGGTCTCGCTGAGGCTCTACGCGGCCGGCTGGAGCGCGGTGTACCTCCCGGTGGTGCTGGGGGAGGGATACGCTCCCACCCGTTTCCCGGATCTCAAGTCCCAGTTCTCGCGATGGGCGTTCGGCGGGCTTCAGATGCTGCGAAAGGACGCGCGCCTCCTTCGGTCGGGCCGCCTGACGCTGCGCCAGCGCCTCGACTTCACGGCGAGCGGGATCTTCTGGATCGACGGGGTCTTCCTGCTCGCGATGGCGGGCGCGCTCTCCACGATGGTCCTGGGCTCCTTCCAAGGGCTCGTGTGGGCCGAGCCGTCTGCGGCCCTGTTGCTGGGGGTTTCGCTCGCACCGGTGCTGCTGGTCGCTGACGGGCTGGCCAAGACCCGGCTCGCCTTGGGCCGGGTCACGAAGGTCACCCTGGCCGAGTCCGTGGGAGTGATGGGGTTCTGGTACTCCCTGAAGATGGTCAACCTCCGGGCGTCGCTGCGCGCCGTGATGGGCCGCCCGATGGGATTCCGCCGGACCCCGAAGGCCGGAGCGGTTCCCGGCGCGACCGGTCCCACCGGCGGAGCCGGGGCCGCGGTCCTGGAAGCCGGGCTGGCCGTTGCGCTCGCTGGCATAGGGGCCATCGCCCTGCTCCGCGCGCCCATCGGCTCGACGTGGAGCGGAGTGGGCGAGATCCTGCTGGTGTGCTGGTTGGCCTACTACGCCACGGTCTTCGCGGCGGCGCCCCTGCTGGCCTGGCTCGCGGGGGCCCGGCCCTCCTAGGGGTCATGGCAGTGGAGGACCGAGCTCCGGTTCGCCAACGGGGGGGGCCTCGATGTGCTCCCCCGCCCTCAATGGCGCGGCCGACCCGCACGGCACGCCCGGGCTATCGGGAGGACGGCGTCTGGATCGTCGTGATGGCCCCCGTTCCGACCGTCCCACGGTTCGGGCGAGGGAAGCGGAACGTGGTGACGCGCAACCCGGCGGACTTCGCGGATCGCCTCAGTTCGGCATAGGCGTCGGCCGAGACGCTCCCCCGGCAGGGGGGCTGGCGGATGGAGAGGCGCCACGACGGCGCGTCCGAGAGCGTGGCAACGGGGGAAGGAAGGATGGCGAACAGTTCGAGCCGCAGCTTCGAGGCGTGCCAGCCGACGCTCAGCGTCCTACCGTCCCGGAGCGTGACGCCGACTCCTTCGGAGGTCACCGTGACCTCCTGGATCGGGTTCGGCTCTACCCCGGTCTGTGGCCGGTCGTAGCTCTGCTGTTCGGTGGGGGCGGTGAAGGTCCGGGCTCCCGCCTGAAGTGGTGGAGAGTCCGCCGGGAGCCTTCCGCTCGTTGACGGAGGCGACGGGCCGAAAGCGCCCCCGGGTGGAGGGCGGGCCGCCATGCGCAGGACCGCCTCAGCGGTCGACCGTCCGCGGTCCGCCGGATCCGGAACGTCAAACCGATCCTCCCCGAGGACAAAGCCGTGCGCTCGGCAGGCGGCCAGAAGCCCTTCCCGCGCCTCGGGCCCGATGTGGGCCGTCCGGAGCCCCGGCAGCAGCACGAGCCATTCCCCTCGTTCGGGGGGCTGCCCGGTCGGACCCGTGCGGACCATTTCGCGCACCGTGACAACGGCCGCGGGATCGTCCCAGCCGATCCCCCGGGCGTGGCCCGCGGAGTCAACGAGCCAGATCCCACGGTCGTCGAGCCGGAGCTCCACGGTCGTGCGCCAGCCGCGGGCCGGGATCACAGAAAGCAGCAACGGGCCGAAGCCGACGACGCTGAACAGAACGAGGAGGAACGCGATGATCCACGGGTCGAACTGGACGAAGACCGCGATGTACACCGATAGGGCGACCCCGACGGCGGTGAATCCCAGGCCCATGTACGCCCATATCCGGGTCGGGTACGAGTTGAGCCGCCGGTCCTGAGCTGCAAACGGACGAAGGTCGTAGACAGAGGCGGTCGAGGGAAGGACGGAGCCCATCCGTCAGACCATCGGCCCTCCACTCAAGAATCCTCCGCAGGGACCCGGGCCGAGCGGAGCGCTCCGAGCGCGCCCGCGCACCTTCTCGGTTTCCGGAGACCAGCCCCGCGATCGCGACCGGACGACTCGGACTTCGGGTCGTCTCCGCTTCCCGGCACCTTCACGTAGTCGGTAGACCATCCGGCCAACCCATGGACAGCGCCACGTTCTCCACGAAACCCTTGTCTCCCGAGACCTGGCCCGACTTCGCTCGCCTCGTCGAGAAGCACCATGGGATCTTCGGGGGCTGCTGGTGCATCTCGTTTCATCTCGAGCCGGGCGAGAACAAGCGATGGGCCGGGAGGTACCGAGAGCTCAAGGAAGCTCGCGTCAACGCCGGGCGGGCCCATGCGGCGCTGGTGTTCGATGGAGAGACGGCGGTGGGATGGTGCCAGTTCGGACCCACCGCGGAGCTTCCCAACATCCGGAGCCGTACAGCGTACGAGACCGGGCTGACGGCACTCCCCGACTGGCGCATCACGTGCTTCTTCGTAGACCGCGAGCGCCGAGGCGACGGCATCGCGTCGCTGGCTCTCCGCGAAGCCCTCCGCTACATCGCCCAAGCCGGAGGAGGTAGTGTCGAGGGGTATCCCGAGGACTACACTGACGAGCGGACCTCCAACTCCTTCCTCTGCAGCGGAACGCTGCGCATGTTCGAGAAATCCGGTTTCACCAAGGTCCGCAGGATCGCGAAGCGCCGCTGGGTCGTCGCGCGTACCGTCCCGTCCGCGCGACCTGCGCGACCCACTCCTCGAACCCCGAGAAGGGCGGCTCAGCGTTCGTCGTCCCCGTCAAGCCACGGGTCGAAACGTGCCGGGTCCGTTCGGCGAGCGGGCGGCGGGCAGGCGATCAACTAGCCCGGAGAAGGTGGTCTCCGTTCAGGCCGGGTGACGCATCTCCGAACGCATGCGGACGGACCACTGCGAGAGCTTCGCCGCTTGGTCGTGCGTCAGCAAAAGACGGGTCGGAAACGCAAGGCTCATCCGAGGCAGATACAGTCGGCGGCCCACGAGGTGCACTTCTTCCCATTCGTAGGTCGGAGACACGCTCGTTCCCCGAGGCAGCGGGTACCACCGCACCAACGTCAGTCCGTTGCTCCCGACCGCCAGATTCACGGGTTGGGGGACCAGCAGCCAGTGGGCGAGCACCAGGGGGAGCGCGCAGGCCCAGGTGACCAGGATCTCTAGGATCAGCCCGAGCGGAGACCTCGCACCGACCGGACTGAGGATCAGGAAAAGGACCGAACCAAGGGTAAGGCCGCAAACCAAGGCCAGGAAGAAGCTCCAGAACCACCGGCCCGGTCTGAGACCCGGCAGCCATCCCGGTCCCCCGAACTGATGCACTTTTGGTCCAATGCTTTCCAGCAGATGTAGGTTTCTGTGCCCGTTCAAGGCGTGTCTGCCCCTGTCCGAGGGCGGGGACGGGTGTATTTGCACCGCGGTGGGCCGACGCGCGACGAGGCTACCGAACCCGTAGGTGAAACGCTGCTTTCACGCGATCCCCGCGCTGCTCGATGATGCCGAGAGACGGAACTCCCCGTTCGACCCGCAAGCGGGTAGATCCATCGAGGGAACCAACTCAGGAATCAACGCCGGACAGCATCGACGAGAACGGCCGCCCGCTCCTAGCCGTCCACGCTTCTGTCGGAGTCTCAGTCCTCGGGAGCCTCAGGAAACCACTTCCGGCCGATGAGTCGGGACGGCTGTATTTGGTGAGGGAGGACTCTCGCCGTCGACGCAGCTGTTCTCGGAACCACCCACCTGAAACGAAACGGATAGGGGTGTCTGGCGCACCGGGCGGAGGAGGCTGTGACCGGTAGCTACTCATCTCGAAGGATGATCGTAGCGTCATCAGAAGGGGGCACTCGAGCACGCCGCAACTGCCCGTCTATTCCCGGCAGGCTGTCCCGGTAGAAAGCCCACGTTTCGGAGAGGTCCATCGTCGCGTACTCATGAATGAGGTCGTTCCGGTACTCCCCGAGCTTCCTCCACGGCACCTTCGGGTTCGCCCGCTGGGTCCGACGAGAGATTCTCGACGCCGCCTCTCCAATGACCATCAGGTCATACGCTACCGCCTTCTGCGCCACAGGATCGTCCAAGAACGCCTGCTTCCCTCGTCGCATCACGGACTGAATCGACCCGAGGTGGTCGAGAATATCCGCGATGCGCTGGACGTCGCTCCGGGGTGTCCGGGTCATAATGGGACCATTTCACGCAGCGCCTGAGGTTTCACGAGCCAGTTCAGCGAATCCTCGGTCACCAGGTCGACCTGCCGACCAAGAATCATCTGCAGCTTCTCCCGCAGTTCCACATGCGTCAGGATGTCCCTAGGGCGGCTCCACTCAACGATGAGATCCACGTCGCTGTCGGGACGAGCCGCTTGTCGGGCAACCGAGCCGAAGACGGTGAACGTGGCACCGTAGCGCCGAGCCAATCGTTCGATTTTGGCCCGGTGAGGACCGATGACTTCCCCAATGCCTAGACCTCCGCCGAACGTGGGCAGCACGATCTTGGGTACGTCGAACTTCGGAGATTTGCAGCGTGCGCAGATTCTCGGAACCCGTCGCCGAAGCGGCCAAACGTACCCGCACCGGTAGCAGTGGCCGAGCCGAACGAGCCGCCGTGTCATCGAGGAGTCCCCGCCTGGAAGCCACGCCAACTTACTTAGGCCTATCGGCGGGGATGCGGCCCATGGGTTCACCCGGAGCGGGTAGCCGTCGTCCTTCCATGCAAACCGGCGAGGAACGGCGGGCCGGGCACACCTCCTGCCGTGAAGCATCCGGCAGTTCTCCCGTGGTATCCCGGCCGGAGGTCCGGTGGATATACCCTACCAACGTTCGTTACTCACGATCCATCGCCCTATCCCACGGTCGGCGGCGGCCGTCGATTGGGGTGGGTAGGACTACCGGGCGAACTGTACCCCCGGACCGGGGGCTACCCAATCGCTCCTCGTTCCCCCAATCGACAACCGGGCTTCGCCCGCGGCGAGAGCGGGTAGCCGCGTCAAGCTGCTGCGGCATCGAAGTCGTTCGGCCGTCGCCACGACGGTGAGCGGCTGCAACGAGAATTTCGACCGACCTCCACCTATAGCAGAACCAGGCGACTGTACCGCAAGCGGGCGTCCCCGGGCGGCTCACCCTTCTCTCGCTTGGACCATCATCGACGGCTCGTCTCCCGCCAGACCGGAATTGGCGGCCGGGACCGGAGGCCGTACGTCAATGGCCAGGGACGGCGCTCGCCGTGACCTGCCACTCCGTCAGCTGGTCTGGGGCGAGACGGGACGCGAGCAGGCGTCCGAGTTCAGGGGAGACGAATCCGGTATCGAGCCGGATGCCGGCCTGCGTTCGAGCGGTGACGTTGAGCGAGCTCAGGCCCAGCAGCGCGGACGGGCCTTCCGCAGGTTCTCGCCCCACGAGAGACGCAATGGCCGTCAGGCGGAGGGCCGAGACCCGACCGGGGGTCGGGCGACCCGGGCCGAAGTCCACGTGCAGGGCATCGGCGGTGACCGCCACTCTCGACGGGCTCTGTCGCCACCAGACCGCGGGGTACAGCGCGAAGATCGCGGGCAGCACCGGCAGGACGATCAGAAAGAACGCGAACGGATCGAGCGGCGCCAGGATCGCAAGGGAGACCCCGACAAGGCTCACGGCGAGCGGGACGAGCAGCAACAGCAGGAACAGGTTCCGACTGCGCCGATGCACCGGGTTCGGCTGCCATGAGGATTCCGGCGGGGGCGCAACTCGGCTCGTCCCGGTGTCGTCCCCTCGGACCCGGTTCAGCCGGTTCGCCACGTCGGCGACGACCGACGCATCCACCAACGGAACCGCTTCCGCGAATCCCGTGGCCGTCTTGTAGCGGAACCCCCGGCTGCTGGGGGTCAGTTCGGCGATGTCGGCCCAGAGCACCGTGCGTTCTCCTTTCCGCTCCCGCAGCGAGAAGCCCGCGCTCGAAAGCCCGACTTCTTGGATGGACCTATACCCCAGGTAGAGGAACTGTGCCCCTGCGAAGCCGGGGAAGAGGAACAGGACCACCGCCTGGGTGAACAGTAGGTCCGGGAAGGCAAAGACGAGGGTCGCCAGCGCCGGAATCTCGAGCACGAGCAAGAGGAGCCCGATGTGCATCCAGCGCGCCCGAAGGGGATTGACCTGCCAGTGGATCTCGGCTACGGATGCGGGCGGCCCCGAGCCGGTCAAGGACGCGACGGACGGCCGTAGGGGCGCGCGCTGGTCGCGGTACGGAACCCGGGCGGCTTCGAAGCACTCGCGGATCAGCCGCATCAGGTCCGGGTCGAGGTAATGGACGTACTCCGACCCGAGGGCCGTATCGGCCTTCATGCTGCGGCGGCTAATGGCCATCGGAGCTTCGAGTTCCCGAATGTCGGACCACGCGAGATAGGACCGCGCGCCCTTGGGTGGGTACCGGTAGTCGAGGTACAGGCCCGCGGTACCGAGCCCGACCCGACGTAGGCCGTGTCGGGCGTACCAGGAATCGCTCCCGCCGAAGACCAGGGTGAATAGGAGGGCCAACGGGGCGCCGACAAGGACCGAAGTGTAGACCGGATCACTGAAGGGAATCGGGGAGAGAACGACCACGACCCAGAGCGCGGCCAGTCCGATGGAGACCCCGATGAGCACGAGGCCGGTGCGGCGAAGCCCGGCGATCACGGAGTTGTCCGACCAGCGAACGTCGTCCGACGAGGGAGGAGCATGGAGCTGCTTGGGACGTTTGAGCTTCCACGACGGGAGGTTGCGGTTGTGCACGTTGAGGCGCGATGAGGTGAGGGCGAAACCGGCGGCGATCGCGATGGCGCACACGGCCAGCGGAACCCCGAAGAAGGCGGCGTCAAACGCGAGCGAGGAGTGGACCAGCGTCGTGGGCGAACCCCCCACGGCCTGCGCCTGCAGGATCGTCACGTTCCCCTGGGCGACGACCTTTCCGAGGATCGCAATGCGGTCCCCGGACTCGTACTGGAACCCGGTCGGGGTTCCGACCGCAGGATACGGCTCCCCCCCAGTGGCGATCGTGGGAGATGACGAGGAGTTCGCTCCCATCTCCACGAGCGCCCGTCCGGTCGAGTCGTTGAACCAGAAACTCTCGACGTGCCGCCCGGTCACCGACTGGCCCTGGGAGTCCGTGTAGTCGAACACGACGATCACGCTCGACTGGTTCGGGCTGACGGTGCCGAACACCTTCTCCACGCTCCCGGGAGCGAGCTGGGCCACGGCCGTGACCGGGATCGCGTCCTCGTGCGCGTAGGCGAAGGCGGAAGGGAGGGAGACGGCGGCCACGACCCCGAAGATGATCGCGAAGATCAGCCCCTGGGCGATCAGCATGCTCGCGAGGCTGCTCGTTCGCGAACCGCAGGAAGGACAGGTCCGCCCGGTGCTGAGGCACCGGGCGCAGAGGAAGACCCGATCCGTGCGGCACCAGTTCGAGTTTCGGAACGAGGTGGCCCGGTACCGGGCACCGCAATTCGCGCACTCCATCCGTATCGACCTTCCGCCGCGGACCTCAGGGGCGCCTGATATCAACCTCTGCCGGCGACCCGAGTGGATCTCGAATGAGCCTCGGTAGGCCGAATGCATGGTCGGATTTCGAGGATCGTACGGGGGTATGGAACCCTCGGCCTCCTGCTCTCGCCCGTCGCCCGCTCCGGCGATGGCCGCGGGGATCGGGCCCGGCCGGGATCCAGATCGCGCGTTCAGTACACCCTCTCGGAGCAACATGAGCCGCGGGGGGCGAGGTGGATCGGCGCCGTCACCGCGTCGGCGCCCCAATCCCCCGCGCGATGTGGACCCGTGACGGTGGGGCGGCCGGCCCGAACCTTCGAGCCCATCGGGCCCGGCGGAGGTGCCGGCGCGAGGAGATCTCGCCCCGCTTCTTTCCGCCAGCACCCAGCCTCACCGGTGCGGTTCGAAACCGGGGGCGGCGTGACCTGAAGACCCCGGATGCTCGCCCCCGCGGGCGGCCGGACGACTCCCGGGTCCCGGGAGAACGGGTATCGGTCCCTCCTTCGTAACCCTGCGCCCTCCGACGACCGACGCACCCCGTTCGCCCGGGCGTCTCCGTTCATGCGCGGTCGTGCCTCTTCCGGCGAGCATACGCCCAGGCGGCCAGGACCAGCAGTCCCAACAGTGCGATCAGAGACAAGATCGTGTCCGTTCCGACCCCGGCAAGGGCCGGGGGAGTGCCCGAGGATGGGGCGGCGATCTGGAGCGTGACCGTGGAGTTCCGAGACCGGTTCCCCAGGGTGACCTGCCCCGTGATCGTGACGCGGCCCGACCCGGAACCCGCGTGGAACGTGACCTGGGACGCGTTCGAGGCGTTCAAGGTCCCCAGGCCGACCGGGTCCGTTCCCCACGAGAACACTTCGTCCAACGTCGGGCACGCCACCGGGGCGCAGGACGTAGCCAGCGAGAGGCCGACCGAACCCCCTTCGGCGACCGTGGTCGCGGACGCCGCGATCGTCAGGGACGTCAGGTTCGGGTACAGGACCGCGATCGACGCGAAAGCGGTGAGGGAGATCGGGCCGTCCCGGGCCAAGAGCGACACCGACAGCGCTCCGGCCCTCATCCCAGCGGTAAGGTTCACCGAGCCCCCGTAGGAGCGGCTGAGACGGGCCAGCGTGTCGTTGATGGTCCAGGTGTAGAGATCG
>JAKAPG010000213.1 GCA_021823085.1 Thermoplasmata archaeon
GGCGATCGCGACCGCCTGGAGCGTGTCCGCGGTCTCGCCGGACTGGGACATGGCCACCACGGCGGAGCCGGTCGGCAGGGAGCTCGCGCGGAACTCGAACTCGCTCGAGACGATCGCCTCCGCGTCACGGTGGAGGATCGTGCCCAGCAGGAACTGCCCGAAGAGGCCCGCATGGTAGCTCGTCCCCGCCCCCACGAACTTGATGGCCGGGGCGGACCGCAAGAGCTCCGCGGCAGTGTCGAGCGACGGCGGCGGGGCATCGACCAGACGGCCGATCGCTCCGACCTCTTCCATGATCTCCTTCATCATGAAGTGCTCGAACGAGCCCTTCGAGATGCTCTCGACGCTGAGCGAGACCGGCACGGGCAGCCCTTCGTACGGGTCGGTCGATGCGGAGCCGTTCTCGCTCCGCAGCCGGCGGAGCCCCTCCCGGCCGATCGCGAACGGATCGCCCTCGCGGAGGTAGACCACGCGGTGGGCGAAGGGCAGGAAGCTCGGGATGTCGGACGCGGGGAAGTACTCTTTCTGGTCTCCGACCCCGACGACGAGCGGCGAGCCCTTGCGGACCACGAAGAGCTCTTCGAGGCCCTTCCGCACCGCCACGATGGCATACGACCCGACGAGCTGCTCGGGGAGCCGGGCGACCGCGCCGTCCATCGTGAGCCCGTCGGAAAGCGCCTGCTCGAGGAGATGCGGGACCACCTCCGAGTCGGTGTCGGAGGTGAACCGGTGACCTTGCCGCATGAGTTCGGCGCGGAGGTCGTAGGCGTTCTCGAGCACGCCATTGTGGACGACCAGGATCGTCCCGTCGCAGGAAACGTGCGGGTGCGCGTTCGCGAGGTCCGCCCGGCCGTGGGTCGCCCACCGCGTGTGCGCGATCCCGATGGTTCCCGAGGGAGCGGCCGCGAGTACCTCACCGCGGAACGCAGCGATCGAACCGACGCTGCGATGGCGGTAGACGCCGCCGTCATTCAGGACCGTGATCCCGCAGGAGTCGTATCCCCGGTACTCGAGGCGCTGGAGGCAGTCCACGAGGATGGGGGCGGCGAGCCGGGGGCCCACGTAGCCGGCGATGCCGCACATGGCGGCCAAAAAGCGGAGGTGGCCACCTTAATGGTCTCGTCAACATCGTATTACGACCGCGTGAACCGGGCTCGGAACCTCGGGCCCTAGGGACGAAATTCCTCCCCGCCCGTACGCGATCCACCGGGGGCCCAGGGCGTCCGACGGCGATCGCCCGGAGGGCTGGAGCGCAGGTCGCGGCTACGGCGACGACGTTTCGGCCCGAAGGTCCCCCGCGACCTCTTCCCACTTCCCCCGGAGCGTCGTAAGGCTCCGCCCTGGGTTCGGTTCGAGGACGATGCGGATCGTCGGTTGGGTGTTGGACGGGCGCATCAGCACCGAGCCCTCCGCCACCCGGAAGACGACCCCGTCGATCCCCTTCTCGAGGCGGTCGGAGTGCGTCTCCGCCAGCTCCCGGTAACGGCCGAGCGCCTCGGTCCGGGTCCGGAAATGCACCAGCTGCCGCTCGCGCACGATCGGGCCGAACTCTCTACGGAGCCGGCGCAGGGAGGTCCGCTCCCGGTCCAGGAGGTGGCCGACCACGCAGGCGGTCAGGATCCCATCGGAGTTCGGCCCCCAACGGGAGAGGTAGAAGTGCGAGGAGGCCTCGAACCCCACCGTCGATCGATGGCGACGCATCGCGGCGGTGATGTACCGGCCACCGACGCGAGACCGAACGGTGGGGGTCTTGGTTTCGCATCGCTGCGAAGCGTCGGCCGAGGCGACGAGCGGTCGGTCCGCGGCCGAGAGGGTGCGGTGGAGGAACGTGCCGACGACCTCGGGCTCCACCCAATCGCCGCCCTCATCCACAAAGGCCACCCGGTCGCCGTCCCCGTCGAACGCCACGCCCAGATCCGCCCCGGCCGCGCGGACCGCCCGACCGAGGTCGCCGACGTTCTCTCGGAGCGGTTCTGGGGAGAGCCGATGGAAGGCGGGCGAGAAGCGGGGATGGAGCTCCCGGACCGCAGCTCCTGCCTCCGAGAGCGCGCGAGGCGCGAGTCGAGTCGTCGCACCGCCGCGGCCGTCAATGACGACGGATCGGTGGGTTTCGAGACCTCGGGTGACGTGCGCTAGGTAGGCGCGCCGGACCGCCGTCGCCGTGACGGGTCGCAGCGCTCCCTCGTGCCCTCCGCCTAGCCGCGGGCCCGCGGACCGGGGAAGGTCCCGGGGGCGCGCAAACGCGCGGCGGATGCGGCTCCACTCCGATCCCAGGGACCGTCCAGTAGGTCCGAACGCCTTGATCCCGGCGTAGCCGAGCGCGTTGTGCGAGGGAGTGAACGCCAGCCCCGTGGCGGCCAGGAGGGCGCTCGCGAACCCGACTAGCGGCGTGGGCTGAATCCCGAGTCGGAGCACCGGTATGGACCGCGATTCGATCCGACGGGTGACATCGCGCTCCAGCTCCGCGGAGGCCCGTCGCGCGTCCCGCGCGACCACGAACGGGGGGCGCGTGGTCCGCAGGAAGGCGTCGGCGATCCGAGCTCGTACGGCCGGGGGGAAATCCTCCGGAAACCGGCCCCGAATATCGTACGACCCGAAGAGCCCCGTCGCACCGGAAATCTGCGCCTTCACCGCCGCTCGAACCGCCCCAAAACGATGGGGGAACGGGCTTACTTAAGCCATGCCCGACATCGAGGGGATACGCGCGTTGCAATCACCGGTAGCTCGGGCCAGATCGGCTCGGCCCTCTATACGCGCCTGGCCCCCGCGCACCGCGTTTCGGGATTCGATCTGCGACCCTGCCGGATCTCCCGCCGGCTCGACGTGGCCTCCCTGCGTGCGGGGCGGGCGCTGCGCGGCTTCGACGTGATCTGCCACCTCGCGGCTCGCATCTCGGTAGAGGAGAGCGTGCACCACCCTCCGCTCGTGACCCGCACGAACGTCCTGGGCACGGTGCGCGTGCTCGAGGCGGCCCGCCACAGCGATGCGCGGGTGGTGTTCTTCTCCTCGGCGGCCGCCTACGGGACTCCTCGCCGGCTTCCGATCGACGAGAGCCACCCTCTTCGTCCGATGAGTCCGTACGGGTTGTCGAAGGCGGTGGGCGAGCAGTACGCCGAACTGTATCGGGAGCTCTACGGGCTCAACGTGGCCATCGTCCGCCCGTTCAACGTCTACTCCGAAGCGATGTC
>JAKAPG010000214.1 GCA_021823085.1 Thermoplasmata archaeon
TTCCGATCTCTATCGGGATTCGGCCGAACCTCATCATCGCGCGAGGTCCGGCACCCCTATCGGAGGACATCAAGGCCAAGATCTCCCTCTTCTGCGACGTCCCCCCCGAGGCCGTCATCAGCGTCCCCGACCAGCCGATCATCTACGAGGTGCCCCTCGTCCTCGAGGCGCAAGGTGTCGGGACGCGCCTGACGGAGCTCCTCCACCTTCCGGACCGACCCCCGGACTACACTGCGTGGAAGGAGTTCCTCACGACCTACCGCCGAGGGGAGGGCTCGATCGACGTCGCGATCGTCGGAAAGTACACCGAGCTTCGGGATGCCTATCTCTCCCACACCGAAGCCTTCCATCACGTTCAAGGGCATCTCGGGGTCGACATCCGGCTCTCCTGGTACGACGCCGAGGACATCCCGAAGAACCCCGCACTTCTCGCACGCATCGAGCACTCCGATGCGCTGCTCGTCCCGGGCGGTTTCGGGGCCCGCGGCGTCGAAGGGAAGGTCCGGGCCATCGAGATCGCGCGCACGCGAGGGATCCCCTTCCTCGGGATCTGCTACGGCTTTCAGATGGCGGCGGTCGAGTTCGCGCGCAACGTCCTCAAACTCCCGAAGGCCAACAGCACGGAGGTCGACCCCGAGTCCCCGGAACCCGTCGTCTGCCTTTTGGAGCGGCAGAAGGGGGTCGCGGAGCTGGGGGGCTCCATGCGCCTCGGCGCCCAACGGGTCATCCTCACCCCCGAGTCGCTGATCGCGCGCACCTACGGAACGAACGAGATCTGGGAGCGCCACCGCCACCGCTACGAGATCAACCCTTCCTACTTTGACCGGTTCCGCGGCGCGGGGCTCGCCATCACGGGAACGTCGGTCGACGGCCGCGTGGAATCCCTCGAGATCGCGGATCACCCGTACTTCCTCGGAGTGCAGTTCCATCCCGAGTTCCTGAGCCGTCCCGAAGCTCCCCACCCGCTCTACCTCGCTCTCGTCCGCGCCGCGCTCGCCCGCAAGGAGGTGCCGGCCCCTGCCGCCCGCCCGCCGGCTCTCTCGTGAGCTGAAGGAGCGGGACGGCGAGACCGTCCGCGTCACCGGTTTCCTCGAGGAGTACCGTGCGCTGGGCGGCGTCGCTTTCGCCGTAGTGCGCGACCGTTCCGGCGGGACCCAGGTCACCCTGAAGAAGGGGGTCGCCGACCCGGCGCTCTTCGCCCTGCTCGCGGAGCTCCCGCGCGAATCGGTCATCGACGTCACGGGTACGGTCCGCAAGTCCGAGAAGTCGAATCGGGGCGTCGAGCTCTTCCCGGACCGGATCGACGTCCTGACCCGCGCGGGGGTCCCGCTCCCGCTCGGCGTCGTGGACAAGGTCTCGGCCGACCTCGACACCCGTCTCAACCACCGGGTTCTCGACCTGCGCAAGCCCGAGGTGCGGGCGATCTTCGAGGTCCGCACCGCGCTGCTCGCCGGCTTCCGGGACGCGTTCCTCGATCGCGGCTTCCTCGAGATTGAGACGCCCAAGATCCTGCGCGCCGGCGCCGAAGGCGGCGCGACCCTGTTCGCGGTCGACTACTTCGGCAGCCCCGCGTACCTCGCCCAGAGCCCGCAGCTGTACAAGCAGATGCTGATCGGGGCCGGGTTCGAGCGAGTGTTCGAGATCGCTCCGGCGTTCCGGGCCGAGCCTTCCGACACCGTCCGACACCTCACCGAGTTCGGCAGCTTGGACGCGGAGATCGGCTACATCGACGGCGTGGAGGACGTTCGTCGGATCCTCGAAGAGGTACTTGCGGCGGCGATCGACTCGGCACGCCGGCGGCTCGCCGGGTGGGCAAACCCCTTCGCCCCGAGGCTCCCTGAGGTCCGTACCCCGTTCCCGCGCATCCCGTTCGCGAGCGCCGAACGCTGGCTCGGCCGTGCCGGGGCCGGGATCGACTTCGGAACCGAGGACGAGAAGGCGATCGGGGAGTGGGCGGTCAAGGAGCACGGCAACCCGTTCTACTACCTCATCGATTTTCCGACCTCGACCAAGGAGCGAACGTTCTATGCGCAACGTCAGGACGCCGATCCGTCCCGGACCTGGTACTTCGATCTGGACTATCGGGGGACGGAGATCGTGAGCGGCGGGTCTCGAGAACATCGGCTCGACCGGGTGATCTCCAACCTGAAGAGTGCCGGGCTCGACCCGGCATCGTTCGAGGGGTACCTCGAGGCGTTTCGGTTCGGCATGCCCCCGCACGGTGGGTGGGGCCTCGGCGTGGACCGATTGGTCATGGTCCTGCTCGGCCTGGGGAACGTCCGAGAGGCGCGCTTATTCCCGCGCGACCGCTACCGACTGGACCCGTAGGAGCTCCTCGCATGGTCGCCGTCAAGAGGACACTCCCCGCGCCTCCCGAGCTCTCGAGCCGATGGGCCGCGATCTTCGAGGAAGCGGGCCTTCGGCCCACCGTCCTTGCGCTCGCGGACCGGTTCCCGGAGGAACGGAGCCTCGAGCTCCCGTTCGGCACGGTCGAAGCGATCGACACGACGCTCGCCGATCTCCTGCTCGAGCGCCCGGAAGAGGTCCTCGGAGCCGGGATGCGCGCGATCCGCGAGGCGCTTCCCGTGCCCGGGCCCGAGTCCGACGGGTTGCGCCTCCGCGTTACCGGCCTTCCTACGGTCGTCCGTCGGCCGATCCGGGAGATCCGAGAGTCCGACCTCGGACGCTTTCTCGCGGTCGAAGGCCTCGTCCGCAAGGTCAGCGAGGTCCGTCCGCAGATTCGCGACGCGGTGTTCCAGTGCGTGATCTGCCGGACCGAGTTCCACGAGCCGCAGGACGACGCCTCCCTCGTCTTTCGCGAGCCGCTCGAGTGTCCGGAGAGCCAGGGCGGTTGCGGGAAGCCGGCGGGACGGACCCGGTTCCGCCTCGTCCCGGAAAGGTCGACCTACGTCGACTCGCAGCGGATCGAGGTGCAGGAAAGTCCGGAGACGCTCCACCGGGGCGCGCACCCGCAGGGACTCGCCGTGCTCCTCACCGAGGACCTCGCCGGGAAGGTGATCCCGGGCAATCGCATCGTCGTGAACGGCGTCCTGAGAAGCTTCCAGCGTTCCGCGGGCACGGGACGGGCCGGCCCGATCCGAAGCACCACCTTCGACCTCATGCTCATCGGCAACTCCGTGGAGTCGAAGGCGGTTTCCCTGGAGGAGGTGCAGCTCACCGAG
>JAKAPG010000215.1 GCA_021823085.1 Thermoplasmata archaeon
TGCAGGCAAACTTACTTGGAGCGGACTCCCGCAAGGGGGGTTCCCTCGACAATCTCCGAGAGCCTCTCCGCAAGCTTCTGGCCCTCCTCGGCTTGCTGGAGGAAGCGGTCGAGCCAGGCGAACGGGGAGCTCCGCGGTGGGTCGGCCAGCCGCTCGAGCCCGGCCTCGACCGCGGATAGGCGGCGGTCCCATTCTGGCCCCACCCGTTCCCAGCGCAGCGGTTCCTCGGCCTCGCGTATCTTCCGCTGCAACTCCGCCGTCCGCAACTCCTTCATCAGCTGCTTGAGCTGCGGGTCGTTCGAATCTCCGGGGTCGGGCGAGGTACCGGTGTCGGCGCGGGGAAGAAGGTCCGTCGGCGCATGGATCGCGAGGATCTTGCGGCAGGTCCGGATCGCGCAGCGAGCTCGGCCCCGCGAGTCACGGGGTCCTTCGACCGCTCCGTGGACCCGGCAGAACCCCGGTCCAAGTGGGTCCTCTGTCTCGCGCGCCTTTTTCAGCACGCAAACTTACCGGGTCGCCCGGGTATATTCCGATTGCCCCCTACCCCAACCCTACCTTTGGGGGTTCCGGCAGGTCCACATCACCCCAATCCCTGCCCCATCGATTGGGACAAGGGTTGGGCCGTGCGTGGGCCAACTAGGGGTCAGTCCGTTCGTCTGGGCTCGCGTGCGCGCGCGCGTAACGCGCGCGCGTAGAGGGTGTGAGCCGATGACCACGTTTGAACGTCTTACCGTGGTGGGCGCGTGGACGTGCGAACGGACAGCCCGCCCGCGCGAGAAGACCGGGGGTACCGGTACGATCGGCGTCTTCGTGGCGGTGGAGGGCTCCGGAGGGGCCGTTGCGTCGCCCCTCTCCCGACGGCCCCTCCCGTTTCCGAAACGGCCATGCCACCGGCGAGGTCGAGGCGCGTGTCGACCAGCTCCCCCGAGCCCGGCGGGGCAGCTCCTCGTTGCGAATGGGCGGACTCCCCGTCGACCCCGTCGGGGCTCCGCCCCCACTCGCCGCTCTGCACGATCGTGGCCAAGTGCAGCTTCCTCTGGTTGTGGATCGCTGTTCAGAGCCCCCGCTCCGCCTGCGCGTTCCCCGAATCCCCTAACGTTCGGCCGGCGAGTAATCGACCGGCGCCAGGCCGAGGGTCTCTCGGAATCGATTGACCGATGCCGGGGCGAACCCCTCGAAGTGGTTGTTGAAGAACGCGAACCCCTCTTGCGCGTTGTCCCGCAGCGCCTCCTGAAACCGTCCGGCCCACGAGCCGATCTCCTTCGAGCGATCCACGCGGATCTCTCCATGGGTCTCGGCCGGGATCGTCTCGTGGTCCCCGATGAACCGGAGGTACACGAAGTCCGACGTCCGCACGGCTGGCACGTCGAGGTACGTGAGGTAGGACCAGGCGAGGGCCATCCCCCGGTCCGCGAGCGTCCGCTTCAGCGCTTTGAACGTCTCCCCTGCGAACCACCCGGAGTCCCGAAGCTCGACGGCGTAGCGAAGCCGCGGATCGAGCGCGTCCAGCACCTCGTCGAGAAACTCGGTCGCCCGACCCGGCTTCACCCACGGCGGGAACTGGATCAGGATCGGCCCGAGCTTGGGGCCGAGCAGGATCGCGTTCGAGAGGAAGCCGGAGACCCTCCCCCGGTCGACCCGCTTCTTGGGATCCAGAAGGTCCCGCGGGAACTTGAGGGCGAAGAGGAACCCGCCCGGGGTGACGGACGCCCAGCGACGGAAAAGCGACGGCCCGGGGTCCCGGTAGTACGTCGAATCGACCTCGACCGTATCCCACCGCTTCGCGTACCGTGCGAGACGATCCCCGTCCTGGATGCCTTCGGGGTAGACGCGACCCCACCACGCCTCCGAGGTCCACGAGGAGCAGCCAATGCGCGCACGGACCGGAGCTTCCGACATCCCGCCGAACCCCAACGGCTTCGCGCATTTGGCCGTTTGGCCGGGGCACGTTCGGCTGTACGGTGACGTTCGCGAGGGGCGGCGCGGGAAGCTACACGGTCACCGCGTACGGCTCGGACTCTACTGCCACGGGTTCGACGGCGCGTCGGTGCCGTTCACGATCACCACGAGCCTACCCGGTTACGCCTTCATCGAGAGCGGGCTCTCCGGGCAGTTCTGGAGCGTGACGCTCGCCGGCACGACCCGGGGGACGACCGGCACCTCGATCCTGTTCCCGAACTACCTCGCCGGGCTCTTTGCCGTGCACGCCCCGCTGGGATACACGGTCAGCCCATCGTCCGGGTTCGTCTCGGGCGGAACGGTGAGCATCTTCCTCGTCTTCTCCCCGGTCAGCGCGACCTTCACGGCTACCTTCAACGAGGGAGGCCTCGCGCCGGGCACGCTGTGGAGCCTCACCGGAGGATCGACCTCGTACTCGGGCACCGGGAGCTCGATCGTCGGATCGGGCCTCACCGGGGGACGGTCGGCTACACGTTCAACGCGGGGACGGGCTACACGATCACGGAGGGCGGCTGGGCACGGTATCGAGCGCATCGCCGAGCGCCGCGGCGGCCCACACTGTGAACAGCAGCACGATCACGGTGACGTTTACCGAGAGCGGTCTCCCGGTTCGGACGATCTGGAGCCTGACGGTGAGCTCGGGGACGCTCGCCACGACGGCAACCTCCCTGACGGTCTCGGGTCTCACGCTGGGCTCGTCGTACTCGGCGGCCGCGGTTGGGCACAGCGCGTGTCCGGGGACGATCGAGGGAACCTCCGTGGTGGTGCACTTCTACCTGGGCTTCCACAGCTGCGGGGACCCCCCGGCGTTCCACGCGACGGGCAGCACCTATGGACGGTGCGGTCGGTGCGGGAGCGTGGGCGGCATTCGGGCTGCTGGTCGCCATGCCGGCGGCTCTGGTGGCCGCCGTTGGGGTCGGGCTGGTGACCCTGCGGATGCGCGGACACTCGGAGACGGGGGTTTGGCGCCAGCGCAACCGGTAGCTCGAGCCGAGACAGCCGGGAGAGGGCATCCAACCGGTTCCGCGATCGGCCCTCCCCCCAATCAGTGAATCCTGCCACGCCCGTGCATGCCCCTCGAGTACGCTTCTTTCGTAGCAGGTCACTCGGTTGAAGTTCTTTGACGAGGGACTTGTCCCATCGGCTGCGCCGCGTACCCAAATTGTAAATCCGGGAATCCACTCCCTCCCTGCCCGAGGAGACGATGGAAC
>JAKAPG010000019.1 GCA_021823085.1 Thermoplasmata archaeon
CGGCACCGTCCCCCGGATCTGCAATCCCGAGATCCTCCAGGTCGATCAGCGCGAACGGGGCGAATGCATCGTGAACCTCGGCCAGGTCGAGCTGCTTCGGCGTCGCGTGGGCCATCTCGTAGGAGCGCGCGGCCGCCGAACGGGTGGCCGCGAAGCCGGAGAGTGACGGCCGGTCGACGACTCGGAACGCGTCCAGTCCCTGACCGAGGCCGCGCACGATTGCGCCGTCCTCTCCGCGCTCCACAACGAGCGCGGCGGCTCCGTCCGATATCGCCGCGCAGTGGAGGAGGCGCAAGGGGGATGAGACCGTCCGGCTCGCGCCCACCTCCTCGGCGCTGACCGGTTTCCTGAACTGGGCCGCCGGGTTGAGCGCCGCGCGAGCCCTCATGTGCGCGCTCACCCGATCGAAGACGGTGAGAGGGACGCGGTAGCGGGCGCAGTAGCGCTGCGCCACGATCGCCGCCAGCGCCGGCATCGTCGCCCCCACCGCCACTTCCTCCGGCGCGAGCGCACGAGCGAGCGCGCGGGCCACGACCGGGGTCGGGGCCCCGGTCATCTTCTCGTACGCGACGACGAGCGCGCGATCGGATCGAGCGGAGGCGATCGCGGTGACGGCGGCATGGAACGCAGCCGCTCCGGTGGCCGAAGCGGCCTCGACGCGCATCCCGGCGGCCGAGTCGAGGCCCAGCCGGGAAGCGAGGCGGGGGACCGGGCTCGCCCGTTCCTCGAGCACCTCGCCGAGCATGTTGCCGACGACAAGGAGGTCGATCGGCTTGCGACCGACATCCTCCATGGCCCGAAGGCCGGCCTCGGTCGCGAGCTCGACCCCGGATTCGGCTCGGCGGCCGAAACGGCCGATTCCGATGCCGGTCACTTGTACGGTCATGCGGGCGCCTCAACGGGTTCGGTGAGGAAGCGGAACGTCTGGAAGAATCGCGATAGGGGCATTCCGTTCTCCCACCTCAGGATCGCGTTCCCCTCGCGGGTCGTCTCGATCGGGGGGAGCCGACGTCCCAGTACCCCCATCATCCCGCCCGTGGTCGTCCGTGTGGCGCTGAACAGCCGCCAGCACTCCTCCGAACGCAGCCCGACGCGTCGGTACGCATAGAGCACCATGAGCCCGACCCGATCCACCGCCGCTCGGTGCGCGAGCAACTGACCCTCGGCCCGACCGCTTCCCGCTGTGAAACGAATGACCGGCTCCTGCGATGCCTTCACCTCGAGAGGGAACGCGAACTCCCGCCGCAGTGCGACCAGGTCGAATCCCAGCGAGCCGGCGGCCCGGATGACGAGGAACGGTCGCTCGACAATCCGTTCGAACTCCCCGCGCCCCGGCGGAGGGAGGGAACGGCCGTAGGAACGAATCCGATCCGGGTCACCCTGGAAGAGGTCCTTGAGCTCTCGCTCGTAGGCGGAGGCGCCGCGCCGCACAGACCCACAGCGCTCGAACTATCTATTAACGACTCACGCCTCGAGGAAATGCCGTGGCGGACCATTCGACGGTCGAGCTCTCCGAGGCCGACCTCGCGGTCGCCCGGCGGCTCGCGGAGGTCATCGGGGACGCCGACCGTCGTCGTCGGATCCGCGGCAGCGCGATGGGTCCGGCGCGGTTCCGTCTCTCCGAGCTACGAGGACGGCTCCTTCGCGACCGGATCTTCGAGGACCCGGCGCGTCTGCTCGCCCGCCTGCGACGCCGCGGACTCCTCACCGAGGTCGCGGAGGGGCGGTCGGACAAGACCTACCTCATCGCCTACCCCGAGGAGCTTCGCACCCTCCTGGTCGGAGAGCTCTCGCGGAACGAGGCGATCGAGCCGGCGGGCCTGCCTTCGGTCCCGGACGAGTCGTCGGAAATCCATGCGATGGACTCTGAGTTCGTCCAATTGCTGCGCGAGGTGCTCGACCACCGGCTCGAGGAGACCCAGGAGTTCGGCCGGACGTTCGGCATCCGGGCGCTGGCCGACTACCTTCGCCACCTCTTCGGAGAGGAACTCTACTTTGACTCGCTGGTCGCGCTCCTCCAGCAGTACGCGCTCGCCGACGTCCCGCTCCTCGCACCGACCGGGCGTGCCACGGGATCGACGGGCTTCCACCTCGCGCTGTTCGGTCCTCCGGGGACCGGCAAGACCTTCGCCATCGATGACCTGGTCCGAGGGAACCCCCGGCAGGCGGTCCCTCCCCACGGGCTGCCCGGACGCAATCGCTACTGCGGCGGCATCACCCCGGCGCAGTTCCTGCGCGTCGGTTCCTTCTACACGGGCCGCACGTTCAACTTCATCGTCCCGGAGTTCAACGACTGGTTCCGATATCGCGGGATGGTCGAACCGCTGAAGCTGGTCATGGAGCAGCGGGAGGTGAAGTGGGAGACGACGTTCGGCACGATCGGCCCCTACACCTTCCGCTCGTTCTTCTCGGTTAACTACAACGTGCGCACGTCGGGAACGGACGATTATTGGACGACGATCGCCGATCCCAACTTCGCGGCGCTGGAGGACCGGATGCTGTTGCGCTTCCACCCGATGACCAAGGCGCGTTTCCGAGCGGTCGAGGAGAGCGCGGAGCGTCTCGATCTTGGCGAGCTCGACTTCTCCCTGGCCGGGGCGGTCCGGGACCACCTGACCCTCGTCCACGCGATCCAGACGCGCCACCCGCTCGTCTCGGGCCGATTCCGAGCGAGGCCCGTCCGGCTCGACCGCGGCCTGTACAGCACTCTGCGCGGGGTCTCCCAGCGCGCGCTGGAACGGTCCGATCACCCGAGGTTCTCGCCGCGCCTCAAATCCCGGGCGGTCAAGCTCGCCAGCGCGGCGGCGTTGCTCGGCTACTTCGCGGAGCCCGACCTGCCCGAGATCCCGATCGGGAGGGCGGAGGGGGAATTCGCCCAGCGCTTCTACGAGGAAGAGATCCGTTCGCGAGAAGGCCGCCGCGGTTCGATCGAGTCGTGAGCCGGCTCAGGCGACCACGCGGCCGGCGTGCGCATCGACGAGCATTCGCTGGGTCTGCCCCTTGCGCTCCAGGACGAACTCCCAGATCGGAGCGTGGAGCAGCTCGCCTTCGCTCACGTCGACCTGCGTCTGGAAATGGCTCACCATGCGGTGCTTCTTGTGCGCCTCGTTCGATTGGAGCTGGGTCACGTACGCTCGCGCCGAGTTCCGGGCCGCGTCCTCGGTGAGGTCCCCGTTCAGCACCGGGGTACCGGCGGGGATCTGTTTCTTATCGAAGAGCGTGCGCTCGGTGAGCGGGAACTGGTAGTTCTTGGGCTGGTAGCTGTTCATCGACTTGACCGCTACCACCGGGAACTCGTACATCCCCGTGATCGTGTCCTGACGCGTCGGGTTCACCGCCGGGCCCGCAAACATGGGCATGACCATCATCCCGCCTCCGCGGCCGCCTTGGCTCAGCGCCGAGCCAATGAGGGCCGACGCGCCGATCGCGGCGACCGTCGAACCGATCCCGACCGCCGCGTCCTGGTACTGGTAGTTCGTGCTCGCCGACGTCGGGAGGACCCAGTAGGGGACCATCGAGAGTTTCTGGTCGGTAACCTTCGACTCCTGGAAGTCCTTGCGGTGGAGGAACCCCGTGTCCACCGCCGCCTTCACGACCTCGAGCGCCTGCGCCGGGTCGGCGAGTTTGAGCGACAGCATCGTGTGCTTCGAGATTTCCTTCCAACCGGCTCCGCCCAAGGTCACGGAGCTCCCGCAATAATCGCACGTCACGACCGCTTCGCCGAGCGTCGGATGGATGGGTGCGCCGCATGCAGGGCACTTCAACTCCTGGGCTCCGGCCGGCGCGAGAGGGGGAGGGGGCGGAGCCGATGGGGCCGCGGCGGTCCTGCCGCCACCGCTCACCGCGCCGGGGACCGCGGCACCGCACTTGAAACAGAACTTCGCGTCGTCGGGCAGCTGGTTTCCGCACTGGATGCAGTAGATCATAGAGGAACTCGATGGCAACCTACGGGGAGAGCGCGGCGCCGCAGTTGGGACAGAACTTGCCCGAACCGGTCACGGTGGCGTGGCACTTCGGACACGCGCGCGGGGGCGTGGGAGCCGGAGGCGCCATCGAGGCGCCACAGTTCGGGCAGAACTTGGAGGTCGTCGGAACGGGCTGGCCGCACTTCGGACACGCGATCGTCTCGGCGTGCGGCGGTCCGCCGGGCGGCGCACCTCCCAGGGGCGCCCCGCAGCTCGGACAGAATCGCGTCCCCGGGGGGACGAGCGCGCCGCACTTCGGGCACGGAGTGGACGGGCCCTGGGAGTACATTCCGCCCATCATACCGGTCATGCCATAACCGACGCCGAGGCCCGCGCCCAGCCCGACGCCGGCGCCGGCAAGCGCCCCCGCGGCGCCTCCTTGGTTCGAGGCCGCCTCGGTCATCGCCTGGCCGGCCTGGTACTGGAGATAGTTCACACCGAGCACGCCCATCGTGGAGCGCGTGTTCACGGCCTTCTGTACCTCGTCGGGCAGGTTGATCGAGAGGCCTTGGATCTCTGTACTTCGACCCCCAGCGGACCGAAGTGCTGAGGGGCAAAACCGAGAATCGCCTGCTCGATGGTCTGGAGCTGGCCGGCAAGATCGGTCACTCGAAGGCCCTGGTCCTTCATCTTGCCGAGACTGCTGTAGACCAGAATCACCATCTGGTCACGGAGGCGAGACTCGACGTCTGCGCTCGAAGTGGCACCGAACGTGCCGACGAATTGAGTGATGAACACGTCCGGGGCGCCCAGGCGCCAGCGGTAGCTTCCGTAGACGCGCAGGCTCACCAGTCCGAAGTCCGGGTCCTTGAACACGTAGGGCTCGGAGCTTCCGAACTTTCCGTCGAACAGGCGCTTCTGAAGATAGTAGACCTCGGCTTCCTGCCGGACGCCGGACAGCGCTTTCACGAGACCGCCGACGATCGGCGCGTTCAGGCTCGTCAACGCGTACCGGTCGGGCCGGTCGAAGTAGGCCAGGACCTTTCCATCCCGGAAGAACACCGCGATCTCGTCCTCGCGGACCACGATGTTGTCGTTGAGACGGATGTTGCGAGGCACCCGCCACATGATGTTGGGGCCTTTGTACGCATCTTCCCAGTTGATCGTCGTTGAGCCGAACAGGCTTCCTCCCTTCTGCGGGATCGGTGTGTTGGTGACCATGCTCGCTGTACCCTTCCTATACTTGGATTCCTTCTACGACGCGCATCCGCGCGCCGAACGCGGAGTCGAGCTCGGTGAGCCGGGCGCGCGCGGCGGCAACCGTCTGCGCGACCTGAGCATAGTCTCCGCTCGCCACCTGGATCGGCAGCGCACGGATCAGAGCCGCGAACTGGTCGGCAGCGACGGCGAAGCCGTAGTCGTACTCGTAGAGCTTGTCGAGTTGCTGCGGGCCGACCCTGATCGCGGCGGCGATCCCCGAGTACCCCTGCTCCGCGCTACGGATCTTAGGTTCGATGCGCATGAGGTCCGCGAGGAGTGGGGCGAGCTCCATGGTGTCGTTGAACCGGTTCGCCTGCGTCAGCGCCGTCCGAGCGTTCTCGGCCGCCATCCGCGCGTTGCGTAGGCGGTCCGCGACCTGGCGGCGAAGAAGGCTGTCCGCGGCCCGGATGTCCTCGCCTTGTCGGTAACCGTGGTACCCCGGGATGAGCAGCTCAAGGCGCTTGAGGGTGCCCCGGTCCTGGTCGACCCGTTGTCGCAGGTCCGCGGGGGGATTGGTCGCCGCGCCGCCGGCAGCCGCCGCGAGGGAGGCTCCGCAGTTCGGGCAGAAACGGGAGCCCGAGGGAACCTTCGCGTGGCAGGTCGGGCAGACCGACGAGGAAGTTGACTCCGAGGAGGAATCTGCAGGCGAGGTCGGAGGAGCGCTCGCCATTTAGGCGCCTCCGCCGGAGGGGGGGGTCTTGCCACCGGAGGCGGCCGGTGGGGTCACCGGCGCGGTCGGGGCGTGGGCGGTCGAGTAGTCAAACGCCGACGCCGGTGTCGAGGCTCTCCACGCGGCACGCTGCGCCTCCCGCGGCGCGACGTCGGCCACCGACCGGTACCGCCACGCGACCCCCGCGACCGAACCGGCGAGGAACAGGAGGGTGACCACGAGGCCGACGATCTGCAGGGTGAGGCTGAGGTAGCCGGTCGGGTTCAGCCCCAAAGTGAGGCGGAGCACCGCGAAACCGAAGGCGTAGAACCCCCAGGCGTTCGCGCGCTGGTACGTCGGCGAGCGGGAGACCGATTCCATGAGGTAGGCGATCGCCGCGAAGACGATGGCGACGATTCCGATCAGGATCAGAGCGAACGCGTGGCCGTTCGCCGGAAACAGGAGGTAGAAGCCGACCAGGAGGATCGCTGCGGCGATCACCAGTATCGCGGAGATCAGGCCCGCCGCAATCCGGTTCACCGCCGCTGCGGCCGATGCTTCCGACATCTCGGCACCGCCTGTTCTTCATGGAATCGGTCGATATATAAGCGGATACCCCGCGACCGGCCGAGGTGGCGCTCGAAAAGCTACAAGCGCGGTTCGTCGTCGACCTTCTCCTTCCGCACCGGCTTCGCCGGCATCGGAGCCGGCACCCCCGCCGGACCGGTGAGCTTGGGAGAAGGCGCCGAGGGGGCGACCCGGTGTCCTGCGCCGCTCTTCGCGCTCCCAGCGGCCGGCACGGCCGCGGCGGATAGGGCCGGCTTCGCCGGTCGTGGGGGGGTAGAAGGCACGTTGGCCACGCGCGGGCGCGACGGTGGAGGCAAAGTGCGGATCGAGCCGGGACGAGATACGGCCTCCCTCGCGCGCGCGTCCGAGCGCCCGACCGTGGGCAGGGGCCGCACCGCACGGCCCTTCGGCGAGGCGGTCAACCTGCCGATCGGCGACCGGCACCTTGGGCAGTTCCGGAACTGATCGGCGCACAGTCGACAGAGCGCTCCGCCGCAGTCGTGCCGCAGCGTTGCGATCCCGCCGCACCCGACGCACCGTTCCGGCTCGCCGGTTCGAGAGACCGGGAGCGGGGCAACCCCGCCCGGCCATCCGCGCGGGGGGGGACGCTGGGAGCGGCCGGTCGCGCTCGAGGCGTCGGGGAACGGCACGTTCGGGAGGTTCTCGGGAGAGAAGAAACGAGATCCGTCCAGCTCGGTCCCAACGTCCCCTCCGGGATCGAGGTGAGGCGCGAGGTCCACGCTCGGGAGCGGGGTTCGCGGGGCGCCGCTCACGCGCTCGACCGCCTTGATGATCCGGGCGCGGTACACTCCGATGTGCAGCGCTCGAACCAGGCCGAAGAGGGTTCGCCGGTCCGGTGGCAACGCGAGCGCTTGGCGAGCGGTCTCTTCCATCTCGGTCGTCAGGTGGAGATTCTCCGGGCGTAGGTCCAGTTTGAGGACCGCGTCGACGTAGGCGAACAGCCGCTGAACGTCGATGAGCGAGTCGGTGGGATCAGAGAGGGAGGCGACGTCGGCGAGTGTGAGCGAGCGGGAGTCCCCGCTGGCCGAGGGGTGCTCGGCGGCCCGAACGATCAGGGTGCAGGATCGCTCCTCCAGACGGTCCATGTCTCCCGGGGCAAGAGCACCGATATCGATCTTGGTCTCCCGCGCCATGGCGGTGAGAACCGGATCCAGGAGGTCGAACGGCACGTGGAGACCTACGAAGAGGTCGTTCTTCGTGACCGGGCGGCCGAGGTCACTCTCCGAACGAAGTGCCGCGAGGGCGAAGTCTTCGATCGTTCGATTGCGATCCTCTCGCTCGGCGAGGCGCTTCCCTTCGCGGGCGGCGTCGGACTCGGGGTCGATCTTCAAGGCGCTCTCGAAGCTGCTCACCGCCAGAGCAGGGCGGTGGAGGCTCAGGAGGAGAGCGCCTTGGCGGTTCCAGATACGGATGTCCTGGGGAGCAAGCTCTTGGGCGCGAGCGTACTCGGCGAGGGCCGTCTCGGTGTCTCCGCGCTTCTCGGCGACGAACGCGCGGCCGAGGGCGATGTCGACCGATGCCGGGTCGAGCTCCTCGGCCTTCGCGTAGGCTCGGTCGGCGCCTTCCCAGTTCGAGCGCGCCGTCGCGAGCTCCGCGAGGCGAACGTACAGCCGCTCGCTGTTGGGAAGGAGTTCGATGCCTTCCCGAACGGCTCGCTCGGCCGCCGAGAGATCCCCGGAGCCGCTCTCGGCCTCGGCGAGGCACAGGATCAACGCTTCGTCCCGAGGGGCGTGGGCGAGGCCCTCGTGAAGCAGGTCCCGCGCCTCGGGGTGATGCCCCTGCTCGATGCGGCATCGGGCCGCGCCGGCGAGCGCCGTGGACGAGGTGGGATCGCGCGCGTGCCATGCGTCGTAGATCGCCTGGGCCTCCCCGATTCGCTCGACGGCGACGAGTAGCTCGCCTTCGAGCGCGAGCTCTTCGGGCGGCCGCTGAGCTGCATCGAGGGTACCGAAGACCTGACGCAATCGCTCCAGGGCGAGATCGGGTCGGCCGTCGGCCCACTCCTTACGAGCGTGGCGGAGCGCCGCCAACGGCGCGAGCCCCGGATCGGCGGCCACCGCCTTCTCGTACTCCGCCGCAGCATCCTCCGCGCGGCCGAGGCGCTGAGCGAGCTCGGCCCGGGCCAGCAGGAGCTGCGGGTACGGCTCGTTCGGCGAAGGACTCGAGCCATCCGCGATGGCATCGGTCAGGGCCTGATACGCGGCTCGCGGGTCTCCCTGGATGTCGTAAAGATGGTAGAGGTCGAGCGCCGCACGTCGGTCGTTCGGATCGATCGCACGGATCTCGGTCAGGCAGCGCAAGAGACCCTGTGGGTCTCCCGTCTCTCGATCGATGCTCGCGGCCAAGCGCCACGCCTCGACATCCTTCGGACTGTCCGCGAGGATGGTATCCACCGTCCGACGCGCCTCCTCGAATGCCCCGAGCTCCAGCGACGCGCGGGCGAACCCCCGGCGGGCCTCAGGATCTCGAGGGTGGTTCTCCAGCACGTTTCGGAAGTGTTCGATCGCCTGAGAGGCCGCGCCCCGACTCAACAGGTCCTGCGCGATCGCGAGCTCCACGCGGCGATCGGGAGGAGCGAGGAGAGCGTCAACGTCGTCGGGCCCAGCCATCGGTACCCCGCCTTCCGGGCTGCCCTCGATAAATAGGTTCGGCCGGGTAGGAAAGGGTCCGACGCGAGCGCTCGCTCATATCCGAGCCTCGGCTCGGCCCGCCGTGGCTCGCGCGTCGGCTCGCCTGCGCAAATCGATCTACGACCCGGTGCACGGCCCGATCTCGCTCGAGGGCCTCGCGCTGGAGCTCATCGGGACCCCCGAGTTCCAGCGCCTCTGGGGGATCCGTCAGACCGGCTTCGCTCACCTCGTGTTCCCGGGGGCCAACCACACGCGGCTGGAGCACTCGCTCGGCGCGTACTGGGTCGCTCGGTCCTTGGCGGAGAACCTGGGGCTTTCGGAGAGGGGCCGGACGATGGTGACCATCGGCGCGCTCCTCCACGACCTCGGGCACGCTCCGTTCTCTCACACCCTCGAGCCGACGATGGAGGAGGTCTTCGGCTACGGCCATGAGCGGCGATCACGCATCCTCATCGAAGGGAACGCACCCGACGCGTCGGGAGGAGAGATCGCGACCTTGCTCGAATCGAACGGGATCGCGCCTGCTCGATTGGCCGATCTCATCGACACGTCAGGATCGGGGCCTGCGCCCTCTCTGTCCACCCTGCTGCACGGACCCATCGACGCGGACCGGATCGACTACCTCGAGCGGGACGCCTACTACACGGGCGTCGCTCACGGCGCGATCGACGCGGTCCGGCTCATCGACACCGCCCGATTGGCGCGAGGACGCGTCGCCTTCGCGGCCAAGGCACGGAGCGCGGTCGAGGGGTTCCTGGTCGGTCGCGCGCTGATGTACGCCTCGGTCTACTATCACAAGACCGTCCGCGCCGCCGAGCTCATGGCGCAAGCCGCCGTGGAACGAGCGCAGGGGTACCCGGACTCGGCCCGAGACAGGCTCACGGGTACCGACGGAGACCTTCTGGCCGACCTCCGTCACGACCCCTCCGAGACGAGCCGACGGTTGGCCCATTGCCTCCGCATCCGACAGCTCCACAAGCGAGCGATCGGGTTCTCGCTGCTGTCCAAGTCCTCCGAGCGGGCGTGGAAGGGCCTCGCGAGAGATCCGGCCGATCGCAGGGCCGCGGAGGAGGCGATGGCGGATCGGTTGGGAGCGCCCTCGGCGAGCGTGCTCTTCGACCTTTCCGGCCTTGAGTTCCGCGACCGCGCCGAGGAGGACGGGAGCACGATCGCTCTCGTGGACGGGAGCTCGATCGAGTACCCGTTCCGCGCGCGCGGCCCATGGAGGCAGCTCGCACGACTGGGTCCCTCACGGGACCGCGTCGTGGTGTATGCACCGCCGCGCTGGCGCGCGGCGGCCGCGCGATGGGTCCGCCGACAAGGCTCGTTCCCGATCTAGCCCGCGGCGGCGAGCTCGAGAATCCGCTTCCATCGCGCGTCGTCGACCGGCATGACCGATAGCCGTCCCATGCGGACCAGCTCGAACCCCTCGAACCTCGGGTCGGCCTTGATCGCGCTCAGCGGAACGGGGTGCTTTAGGGCTCGGACGGGCTCCACGTCCACAACGACCGAGCCCCGCGGATCCCGCGTGTCGGGGCGCGGACCGGAGCTGATTCGAACGATCCCGACGCAGGCGCGTTCGCTCCCGCTATGGTAGAAAATCGCGGTATCTCTCCGACGCATCGCCCGGAGGTGGCGGAGCGCGAGCGCGTTGTGCACACCCTCCCAGGTCGTCCGCCCGTCTCGAACGAGGTCCGCGTAGGAGTAGTGGGTCGGCTCTTCCTTGATCAGCCAGTGGGCCACGGGATCGGCCACGGCCGGCTCCGAATATGAGCTGGGGCCCCGCGCAGGACGGTATATCCTCCGGACGGCATCGCGCCCCGTGCGCGTCGTCCTGGTCGGAAGCGGACAACGCCCGATCCCTCCCGTCGGGTACGGGGGAGTCGAGCGGACGATCGCCGAGTTCGCCGACGCTCTGCGCCGCGCCGGCGATGAGGTGATCGTGATCAATGAAGTGTACCCGACCCGAACCGGAGAGTACCGGTTCTCGTCCCACCTGGCGAGCTATCGAACAACGCTCGAGAGCGGCATCGTCCACGCCCACACGCCGGTCGTAGCGAACCGGTTGGCCTCGATGGGCATCCCGTTCGTGTACACGACCCACTCGCGCCACTGGTTCGCGCGCGACCGCCTCACCGAGCGATGGGGCTTTCGCTTGGAGCGTCGCGCGGTCCGAAGGGCCGCCGCGACGGTGGTGCTCACGGACCGAGTGCGCGCGATCGTGCTCGACGCGATGCAAAAGAATCCGCCGACGGGTCCGGTAGTGACGATCCCGTTGGGGGTGGACACAGCCCGCTTCTCTCCGGGTCCCACCGCCGGCGATCCGGCGGTCGTGCTGGGGGTGGGGGCGGTAATCCCGGTCAAGCGCTGGCACCTCGCGGCCGAGGCGCTCGCGGGGACCCCCTTGAGATTGCGTCTCGTCGGACCGACGCCCGACGCCGGGTACGCCACTACGTCGCGCAACTCGGGCCCGGTGGATCTGGTGGGGGAGGTCACGGACTCGGACCTCCCGCGACAGTACCGGGAGGCGGCATTCGTCGTGCACCCGAGCCGGGCGGAGTTGTTCCCGGGAGCGGTCGCCCAAGCGATGGCGTCGGGGAAGGCCGTGGTCGGAACGCCGGCCGTGGGCTCGCTCGTCGAGGACGGGCGTTCCGGTCTGCTCATCGAAGAAGGTCTGCACGACGCCATGGTCGCGTCGCTCCGCAAGGCCATGCTCCGTTTGGCCGGCGACGCAGGGCTGCGCAGCTCGCTCGGGAGAGCGGCCCGTGAGGTCGCCCTGGAGCGATTCGACTGGGTCTCCGTGGTGGAGGCTCACCACGCGCTCTATCAAACCATCGGCCTCGCCCGCCCGTTGCCTCATTAGCTCGTCGCGACGCCGCGACGCGCAAGGGATATTCGCGCTCGGCCCTCGCGGCCTGCATGGCCGTGCGCACCCCGGGACTGGAGCGGATGCGCGCCCTCATCGCCCAACTGCCCGATCAGTTCGCGAACGGGTACCGCGACGGGGGCGAGATCGGCCGGGGCGTCATCGGACCTCGACCCCGGCCCACCTACGCGATCGGGCTCGGGGGATCCGGGATCTCCGGCGATCTCGCCCGCGTGATCTTCGACCGGGAGACGAAGGTCCCCTTCTCCGTCGTGCGCGGCCCGTCAATCCCCCTCGCTGCGGATCGCGACTGTCTCGCGATCCTCCTGAGCCACTCCGGCAAGACGTGGGAGGTGCTGCAGGCCTACGACGAGGCGCGCCGCCGCGGGATGCGCATGGTGGCGATCACGTCGGGTGGGGGCCTCGCCGAACGCGCCGAACGCGACGGTACCCCCCTGATCGTGGTCAACCCGGACCTGCCCCCTCGCTCGGCCGCCGGGCTCGTTCTCGGCTCGGTCTTGGGCCTGCTCGATCCGTGGTTTCCGGAATCGAACGAAGCCCGCGTGGGTCGGATCACGGATCGCCTGAGAAGTCGCCACGCAACCCACGCGGCGCGGAACGGCCTCCCGGTGCGTCTCGCGGCGCGCCTCGGTCGCCGCTTCCCGTTCATCTACGGCGACGCCTCCTTGCTTCCGCTCGCCCGACGCTGGGCGACGCAGGTCGAGGAGAATGCGAAGCGGCTCGCGACCTTCGATGAGGTCCCCGAGGCCTACCACAATGCGATCGTAGGCTGGGACCGCGTCGGCTCGACCGATGCGCGCCGGCTCGCGACGATCTTCCTCGAGTGGGGAGGAACGCATCCGCTGGTCCGGTCGTCCAACCATTTCGTGGAGCTCCTGCTCAACCGGAAGGGCGGTCTCGCCGTACGCGTCCCGCTCGACACTTCGGACCTTCTCGAAGCTCTCCTCGAGGGGATCGTGATCGGGGACCTGATGAGCCTCGAGTTGGCCGCCCGCGAACGCGTCGATCCGGTCCCCGTCGAGATCATCACGCGCTACAAGGCGTATCTCACGGACGCCGCAAAGTGAAGCCGCACCCGGGAGATCCGAGAAGAATGCTCCCGCAGACCCGGAAGCCGGAGGCTTGACAACGGACAAATACGTGCAGGACTCCGCAGTGAACGGTGCTGAGGTAGCCTAGCTCGGCCAAGGCGCCAGATTCGAGATCTGGTGATGCGTATGCATCGCGGGAGTTCAAAGGAGGGCGGGGAGGACCTCCGCCCTCGGAAGTTCTCCCCCTCAGCGCCCCCCCCGGGCAGGACGATCACCTTGCAGATCGAGGTGGTCCGTGCCGGGCACTGTGCGCGAAGGACGATCGAGCTCCCCGTCGACGCCACTGTCCGTGACGCCGTGCGCGCGGTCGGCCTCTACGCCGAGGGCTCGGCGGTGCTGGCCGACGGACACCCGGTCCCGCACGACCGGCCCATCGCGGGTCTGTCGAATCTGGAGGTCGTTCCTACATTCAGCGGCGGTTGAGGCGGTCCGTGCGGGCGCCCCATAGAAATACTTATATACGTTCCGAAAATGGTTTATACCACTTGTCGACAGCACGGGGCCGCGCGTCTGTCAACCGAGAGATCGGTGCGGTTCTTGCCATCACGCCCACGGGAGCCCTGACCGTTCGCGCTCCGGACGGATCGCTCACTCCGGAAGGAACGCTCGTCTGCGATTCCCGGGGTCGATTCCGCGGTCGGGTCGTTCGCGTGTTCGGACCCGCCGAGCGACCGTACCTGACCGTGCGCCTTCGGCGCGCGATATCGCCCGAGGAGGCCCTCGGACTCTTGGGCCGCCCGATGCTCCGCGAGGGCACCGACCGGGAGGCGCAATGAGAGGGGTGGACACGCCCGAACCCCCCACTGCCCGCAAGGGGAAGCCCAACGGAAAACCGGAGGATCTCGTGAGCGCGACGCGCTGCACCAACTGCGGGTCGACCCACCTGACCAAGGACTACGAACGCGCCGAGGTCGTCTGCGACGAGTGCGGGCTCGTCCTCGAGGAGTCGATGATCGACCAGGGCCCGGAGTGGCGGTCGTTCGAAGGCGAGCAGGGCGAGAAGCGGGCGCGTACCGGCGCCCCTACCACTCTGACGATGCACGACAAGGGATTGACGACCGAGATCGGTTGGCGCAATCGCGATCCGTTCGGAAAGTCGATCCCGACGCGCAACCGCGCCCAGCTGTATCGCCTGCGAAAGTGGCAACGTCGGATCCGCGTGTCGAACGCGACCGAGCGCAACCTATCGTTCGCGCTCGCCGAGCTCGACCGGCTCGCGTCCAGCCTGGGACTCCCGCGCAACGTACGCGAGACGGCCGCTATAATCTATCGCAAGGCGGTCAATCGCAACCTGATCCGGGGGCGATCGATCGAGGGGGTCGTCGCCGCTTCGCTCTACGGAAGCTGCCGCCAGTGCAACGTGCCGCGCACTCTGGACGAGATCGCATCGAAGTCGAGAATCGCGCGCAAGGAAATCGGTCGCACGTACCGGTTCATGACCCGCGAGCTCCAGCTCAAACTGCTCCCCACCAAGCCGCAGGATTACATCCAGCGGTTCTGCTCCGAGCTCAAGCTCAAGGGCGAGATCCAGACCCGCGCGAATGAGATCCTCAAGCTCGCTACCGAGCACGAGCTCACGAGCGGGCGGGGCCCCACGGGCGTGGCCGCCGCCGCGATCTATATCGCGAGCGTCCAAGCCGGCGAGCGGCGGACTCAACGCGACGTCGCCGAGGTGGCGGGCGTTACCGAAGTGACGATCCGCAACCGGTACAAGGAGCTCACCGACAAACTCCAGCTCCGAGTGATGCTCTAGCCGCCAGCCTCTTGCCCCGGCACGGCTCGGCACGACCGTGCCCGACCGGCTCCGAGTGGGATTCCTCGTGTCGGGGGAGGGCACCACGCTCGAGGGACTGGTCTCTCGAGAT
>JAKAPG010000216.1 GCA_021823085.1 Thermoplasmata archaeon
CTGGACGGAGGTCCTCGAGGCGCTCCGGCTCGTCCGCATCAACGACCCCGAGACGATCCTGCGTCTCTACCCGCACGAGCTCTCGGGCGGAATGCGCCAGCGGATCATGATCGCGCAGACGCTCGCCGAACGCCCGTCGCTCCTGATCGCGGACGAGCCGACGAGCGCGCTCGACGTGACGATCCAGGCCCAGGTGCTCACCCTGATGAAGGAACTGATCGACGAGATCCGCACCTCGATCCTGTTCATCAGCCACGACCTCGGCGTCATCGCCGAGATGGCGGACGATGTGGGGGTGATGTACGCGGGCCGGGTCATCGAGTTCGGCCCGGTCGCGTCGGTCTTCGAGCACCCGCGCCATCCGTACACGCGGGCCCTGCTGCGCGCCGCTCCCGATCGTTCGAAGGCGGACGGCCCTCTCGAGTCGATCCCGGGCTCCGTCCCGAGCCTCGCCCGGCTTCCCGGGGGGTGCGCCTTCCACCCCCGGTGCGTCTACGCTCGGCCGAACTGCGGTGAGAACCCGGGGCCCTCCCTTCGGCCGGTCGACCCGGCCGATCCGCTCGGACACCGCAGTGCCTGCTGGTACGCTGCGGAGATCCCCTAGCCATGGCGACCGCGTCGGAGCCGGCCGCGCTCCTGGAGGCGGAGTCGCTAAAGAAGTGGTTCCCGCTCGCGCGGTCGATCGGGGAGTGGGCCTCCCGCAGGCCGGAGCAGGCGATCCACGCCGTCGACGGCGTCTCCCTGACCGTCCACGAGCGGGAGACCCTCGCGCTCATCGGGGAGAGCGGCTCGGGAAAGACGACGTTCGGCTGGCTGGCCGCGCGCCTCCAGGAGCCGACGGGCGGCACCCTGCGGTTCCGCGGGCAGGAGATCACCCACCTCTCGGGCACGGCGCTCCGGGACTGGCGTCGGAAGGTGCAGATCGTCTTCCAGGATCCGGTCGGCTCCCTCGACCCGAGGCTGCGGGTCTGGCAGATCGTCGGCGAGCCCCTGCGGGCCCAGTTCAGCCTTTCGAAGGTCGAGGTCCGTCGTCGGGTCGCGGAGCTCCTGCCCCAGACCGGGCTCCCGCCGGACTGCCTCGACCAGTACCCGCACGAGTTCTCGGGGGGCGGTCGCCAACGCCTGGCCCTCGCCCGGGCGTTGACCGTAGACCCGGAGCTCGTCATCCTCGACGAGCCGACGAGCGCGCTCGACGTGGCGGTACAGGCGCAGGTACTGAACCGCCTCGTGGAGCTCCAGCGCACCCGCGGTCTCTCCTACCTGCTCATCACCCACAACGTCGCCGCGGTGCGGTACGCCGCGGACCGCGTCGCGGTCCTCTATCTCGGCCAGCTGATCGAGCTGGGTTCCGTCGGCGACGTCCTCGGTCGTCCGGTGCACCCGTACTCGAAGGCGTTGCTCGCCGCGGTCCCGGTGCCCGATGTCCGCCGGCGGCGAACGCGCTACCGCATTCAGGGCGAGGTCCCGACGCTGATCAATCCCCGGCCGGGCTGCCGGTTCGCTCCCCGATGTCCGTTCGTCCAGGACCGGTGTCGGTCCGAGGACCCGGCCCTGCGCCCGGTCGAAGGGTACCCCGGACGCGTGGTGGCCTGCCATCGCGCGGAGGAGGTCGGCCCGATCCCGGCGGAAACCCTCCTCACCGGTCCGGAGCCGGGCGCCGGGACGACCCTGCCCCTTCCGCGGGCGTGATCCGGGCGTCGGGGGCGAGGAGCCCCCGACGGGGTCCGGTCGATCGGTTCAGCTCGCCCACTGCGTGTTGAAGTAGAACGCGAACGGCTCCGCGCTCGCCATCGGGTTCTGGATCACCCCGTTCAGGTAGACGCTCGAGACCGCGACCGAGGTCGGAACGATCAGCCATGCGTTGGTGTAGTTGTTGTACATCATGCTGGTCATCTCGGAGTAGTACTTCGTCAGCAGCGTCGAGTTCGAGGTGCTGGCCGCCTCGATCACGAGGTTGTCCATCGTGGAGTTCGCGTAGCCGGACATGCACATGTTCGCGCTGCCGTAGCTGATCGCGTCATTCTGGGTCCAGTCGTCGGGGCTGATGTAGTCCGACGTGTAGAACTCCTGCCCCATGTAGAACGGTCCGCCGTTCAGGTTGGTCGAGCTGACGCACGCCCCGTTCGCGTTGAGGTTCTGTTCCGAGAGCAGCGTCGAGAGGTCGATACCGACCGGGTTGATCGTGATCCCGATCGCCTTGAGGTCGGTCTGGATGATGCTCGCCGCGTCCGACCAGTCCTTGCCGGGAGTCTGGTACTCGTAGGTGATCACCTGGTTCACGCAGGCGCTGTTCGCGCACGGCGAGTTCGCGATCTCCTGTTGCGCCAGGGTCAGGTTGTACTGGTAGGGGTTGAGGTTCTGGGGGTTGTAGTACGGATAGGACGGTGGGACCGGCCCGACCCACTGACTGCCGTAACCTCCGAACGCGGTGTTGATGATCGCCTGGTAGTCGATCGCGTGAACGATGGCCTCCCGCACGCTCAGGTTGTTGAAGGGGAAGACCGACTGGTTCATGAACACCCACCACGAGCCGCTCGTGGCCCCGTAAATGGTCGGGAGGAAGTCGACCTTGATGCAGGGGTTGCCGGTGATCTGGTCCACGGTGGACGGCCCCGTGTAGGCGAACGAGGCGCTCGCGGCCACTCCGGTCTTGAGGTCGTTGATCGTCACCGAGTCCGAGGTCTGGAAGACGATGTCGATGGTGGTGTTGGCCGGCTGGATGTTGTTGTTCCAGGGTTCGGCCAAGGCCGCCGACGCCGCCCAGTAGTGGGTGGTGGGGGTCAGGGTGTACCCTCCGCCACCGATGGGGTTCCAGTTCGAGAGCACGTACGGCCCGGTGCCCATCGTGTTCGAGTCGAGATAGGCGTTCTCCGCGCCGGGGACGACGCCCCCGTTCGTCTGCACGACCGCGGGGTCGACCGCGTAGGAGTTCGGTGCGGAGATCGACGCGAGGAGGTAGGCGTAGGGGACGGTGAAGGGAACGCTGTCGAGGTATCCGAAGCCGAGGTTCAGCTCGATCAGGTACGGGTTGAGGACCTGGAACGACTGGTTCGTCGCGTCCATGACCGCGATCTCGGAGGCGCTGAGCGTG
>JAKAPG010000217.1 GCA_021823085.1 Thermoplasmata archaeon
GCGTTCGTGAGCTCGGGGAAGACCGAGTCGTTCCCCAAGGTCGCGTGGGTCGACACCGCGACCTTGCCGAGCCCGCTCGAGAAGTTCAGCGTCGTGAGGTACTGGGCGGGGGGTGCCTCGGCGCTCGAGAGGACGATGTGCGGGTTCGGTCCGGAGCCGTTGGGGCTGGCCGCGGAGATGGTGATCGGGTAGCTCACCGTCTGCCAGCCGACCGGCGCAAGGACGACCTCGAAGGTCCGGGCGCCCGTGCCGGTGAACCCGGCGGGGTAGGCGCCGAAGCTGTAGTAGCCCCCGCTCGGGGTGGGGGAGCTGTAGACGTAGTTGTTCGAGGTGTCGATGACCGTCACGTTCCCTCCCGCCGGGATGTGCGCCGTCGGGTTGGAGGCCTGGTTGACCCAGCCCCAGACCATGTAATTCGCCACGGCGGGGTTCACCGTGAGCGTCGGGGAGTTCACGGTCACCTGCAGCATGCTGTAGTGGTTCGGGTTGCCGGGGACGATCGTCTCGAGGACCCAGGTCCCGTAGGGGACGGAAAGGGAGTACTCGCCGACCACGGTGGTGTTGGTCGCCTTCGCGACCGTCGTGTTGTTGGCGTAGAGGAAGCCGTTGATCGTGGGGTCGAGCAGCTGAACGAGCGCTCCGCCCGCGGCATGGCCGTTGTAGGTCACGTTGCCCCAGATGGTGGCGTTGTACGGGGCCAGGGCGACGCCGGTCACGGTCACGGGGTTGGCGGTCGGATTGGTGAGCGCCGACGAGCTCTCCCAGTAGTACTGGGGGTTCGGGTTCTGCGGGAGGACCGCGCAGGGGTTGCACCCGTAGAGCCGGGCGTGCGCCTGCGGCGGGACCCAGACGCCCCACCAGCCGGGGGAGAGGGCGCCCGCGGTGTTCGCGCCGGTGAAGCTGTACTGTCCGCTCAGCGACGCCGTCGAGGTGGAGTAGACCTGGTGGGTGGCGGACGAGATCAGGTTGACGGTGACCCCTGCCGGAACCGGAGGCGGCGACCCGCCGCCCGCCTGGTCGACGTACCCCATTAGGGTATAGGTCGGTCCGGCCGCTCGCACCCCCGGCATCGATGCCAGCGAACCCGCCAGCACCAGCACGACGAGGGCCCACAACGCGGCTCGCGGTAGCCCGTTAACCATCGCGTTTCACGACTCCCTGTTGGTCTTCCCTATCGGGAAACTCGGCGCCGAACCTTGCCCCTCTACTTATAGCTTGCCGACCGCGGAGCGCCCGGCGGCGCGCCGAGGTTCCGGGCGCTACCGGTAGATGGCCTGGACGGGCTCTTCCCGCCGGCGGCCGACGCGCTCGCGGGAAAGCTGGCGTTGGAACTCCTCGTAGAACTTGAGCATCTCCGCGTCACAGGAGGAGTGCACCAGCTTGAACGCCTCGTCGAAATGGGCCATCGTCACCTTCGACGCCTTGAGGTTCTCGCGGATGGCGACGAGACCCGCCTCGCGGGCAAGGGCGGCGAGGTCGCTCCCGACGAACCCCTCCGTGCGCTGGGCGAGCTCGCTCAGCGACACGTCCTCGAGCGGCATCTTCCGCGTGTGGACCTTGAGGATCTCGAGCCGGCCCTCGGTGGCGGGCGGCTCGACGTAGAGGAGCCGGTCGAACCGGCCCGTGCGCGTGAGCGCCTCGTCCAGGATGTCCGGGCGGTTCGTGGCGGCGAGGACGAGGACCCGTTCGAGGGTCTCCAGGCCGTCGATGCTCGTCAGCAGCTGGTTGACGATCCGCTCGGTGACCCCGCTCGAGGTCTGCAGCCCGCGCTTCGGGGCGATCGCGTCGATCTCGTCGATGAAAACGATCGCCGGCGAGGCCTGCCGGGCCTTCTTGAAGATCATCCGGATCGCCTTCTCGCTCTCGCCGACCCACTTGCTCATCACCTCGGGGCCCTTGACCGAGATGAAGTTCGCCTGGCTCTCGGTCGCGGCCGCCTTGGCAAGGAGGGTCTTGCCGACCCCGGGGGGGCCGTAGAGGAGGATCCCGCGGGGCGGCTCGATGCCGATGTGGCGGTAGACCGCCGGGTTGCGGAACGGCAGCTCCACCGACTCCTGGAGCGCCTGCTTGACCGAGTCGAGGCCGCCGATGTCGGCCCAGCGGATCGTCGGGATCTCGATCGCGACGTCCCGGAGGCTCGACGGCTCGATCTGCTTGAGCGCCTCTTTGAAGTCGCGCTCGGTGACCTTCATCCGCTCGAGCAGCGACAGCGGGATCGGCTTGTCAAAGTCGATCTCGGGCAGGTAGCGGCGCAGCGCCCGCATCGCCGCCTCGCGGCCGAGGGCGGCGAGGTCCGCGCCGACGAAGCCGTGGCTCAGCCCCGCGAGCTCGCGCAGGATGCGGTCGCGGTCCCGGTCCGACCCCTCGATCGGCATGCCGCGCGTGTGGATCATGAGGATCTCGAGCCGCCCGGCCTGGGTCGGAACGCCGATCTCGATCTCCCGGTCGAAGCGGCCGGGCCGGCGGAGGGCGGGGTCGATCGCCTCCTCCCGGTTCGTCGCCGCGATGACGATGACGTTGCCCCGGCCCGACAGTCCGTCCATCAGGGTCAGCAGCTGGGCGACGACCCGCCGCTCGACCTCGCCGACGACCTCGTCCCGCCGCGGGGCGATCGAGTCGAGCTCGTCGATGAAGATCACCGACGGAGCGTTCTTCTCGGCCTCCTCGAACTTCTCGCGGAGCTCCTTCTCGCTCTCCCCGTAGTACTTGGAGATGATCTCCGGCCCCTGGATGCCGATGAAGTGGGCCCCCGCCTCGTTCGCGACCGCCTTCGCGATCAGCGTCTTTCCGGTCCCGGGCGGCCCGTAGAGCAGGACGCCCTTCGGCGGGGAGATCGCGAGGCGGTCGAACAGCTCGGGGTGCTTGAGCGGCAGCTCGATCATCTCGCGGACGCGGCCGAGCTTTTCCTTCAGACCCCCGATGTCCTCGTAGGAGATCCGGGGCGCCGCGACCTCGGTCTCGGTGACGGTCTCGTCCTTGATGGTGATGAGGGTCGTCGGTCCGACCTGCACCGTCCCCTTCGGCTGGGTCGAGACGACCATGAACGGGAGCGACCCGCCCATGAGGAAGACGCCGGGGATCACGAAGAC
>JAKAPG010000218.1 GCA_021823085.1 Thermoplasmata archaeon
ATTCAGCTCGGCGCGCTCGATGTAGGTGAGCGCCTTCAGGGAGCCCAGGGCCTCGCGCTTGAAGTGCTCGGTCGCGAGCTGGTTCTTCAGGTCGAACTGGGTCTCGATCCACCGGTCCACGTATCGTTCGGCGTGGCCGTTGTAGATGCCGTCGTGGAAGTGGAGGATCTCGGCGGTGTCGAGGGTCGTAGCGAAGTCCTCCATGAGGTGGAGGGTGCGGACGAAGGCCCAGCGGTTGGGCTTAGGATTTCCCTTCTCGTCGTACGTCCAGAGCTCGGGGGCCGGCTCACGGGGGCCGCCCGGGATCGACGGGTAGACCTCGCTCTTGACCTGGGAGATCAGGTCGTCCCACTCCGACAGGCTGTACCGCCCGGACTCGCGCAGCGCGGCGAAGTCCGTAAGCCGGCTCAGTAGCGGCGCGGGGTCCTTGCCCACCCGCTTCGCCCAGGAGACGATGGAGTCGTACGCGTAGGGGCTGAGCTGGTTCACGCTCGAACACCTCGGAAGGCCGGGACGTAGACGAACCCGGTGAGTTATCGAATGATCTGGTCGGCGCAGCGGACGCAGTAGTCGACCCCGTGAGCGGGATCCTGGTAGAGCGAGAACTCGGGCCTCAGAGGCCGTCCGCACGAGTGACAGTGCGCCATAGGGGGCGATCACACCCCCACGTAGGCGCCCCGGCGCTGGGACCACCAGAGGAACCCGGTCGAGAGCCCGCAGCTCGGGCAGAAGGAGATCCCGATGACGTAGTTCCGGACGATGTCGCGCCGGCACCGCGAGCAGATCAGCCCGGTCCCGGGAGACCCGGGGTAGAGGACGCCCGACGCCTTCTCTTCCTCGTCGTCTTCGTCTTCATCGGGCCGCGGACGTCCTGGCAGGTCCGGGAGGGGAAACGGCGAGGGTGCGGCCGTCGGCTCGGCCCCTTTCGGGCCGGTAATTTCCTCTCCGATCACCGAGCCGACTTCTCGGTCCTGGCCGCCGGAACGTGCGTGGACACCGGGCGGAGATCGAACGATACCGAGGGCGGACCGGGTCCCTGTCTCCATGGACCCGGCCGCTCCCCTGAAAGCGTCCCGCGTGCGGTGGGGTTCCGCTCTCGCGGGCGCCGAGGAGTGGGAAGGGAGGGCCTCTGCCGGCGAGCGGAGCGTCGTCTCCTCACCGCTCGTGGGTCCGGCGTCATCGGTCCTTCTTTCAACGATGGACCGTGAGGTCTCCGCCCGCGTTTCGACCGGGCCGCAGGGTTCGGCCCCGGCTCTTGCGCCCGTTACCCCAGGGAAACCCTCGGTCTTTGTCGCGCGGGCGGAGCGCAAAACGAAGGGAGAAGGGGTTGGCAACCGGGACGCGAGGTCCCTCAGGGTCCGATCGGTCGGGCCCCCACGAGGTGCCGGAGAGATTGATGGGCGAGCTGAGCGCACGGGAGAAGGCTGCCCCGACGGCTTATATGCCACAGGGCAGCTCGCCATGCTACTTCGCCTCCAGCAGGGGGCGATCGAGCAGCCGCACGGTCGAGCGGAGCTCGTCCTGGGACGCCCCGATGTAGTACTCGGTCATCGCCACCGAGGCGTGCCCGTAGAGGACGCGGATCGTGTTGATGTCCGCGTGCTTCTCGTAGTAGAGCATCCGGCCGAACGTTCGTCGCAGGTCGTGGGCGGAGAGCCCCGGCAGGCCCGCGCGTCGGCCGAGCCGCACGAGGTCCGACCCGAACGCGCTGTAGCTCTTCGGGTAGACCTTGGCATCCTGGTCGGAGCCGACGAACGGGCGGATCGCGTTCGCCACCGAACGGGCGATCGGCAGCTCCTGCCGGCGTCCCCCTTTTCGCGTCACCCAGACGGTCGGAGACCACATGTCGAGGTTGACGTCCCGGACGCGGATCCCGCAGGCCTCGGCCCGCCGAAGTCCGGCCCATGCGGTCAGGGCCAGGGCCAGACGGGTCCGGTCCGATCCGGCGAGGTCGAAGAGGCGGGCCACGGTGGGTCCATCGTACCAGCGGCGGCGCGTCGCGTCCCCCCGCTTCAGTCTCCATAGGCCCGGTACCTCCGCGACCCCGCAGCGGTGCCGCCGGAGGAATCCCCTCAGGATCCAGAGCGCCTGGAAGGCCGTGCCCGGAGCCAGCCGACCCGGCCGGCGCGAGTAGTGGCCCGGTCCCCACGGGTCCGCGGTCCACGTCGCGATCATCTCGGCCGTGACCTCCGTCGCGTGCTCGGGTCGCTGGATTCCCGAAGCCTCGAACCGGGCGGGCCATATCCTCAGGCACCTCTCGATGTTCGCGGCCCCGACCGGTCCCCATCGTCCCTCTCGTCGTCCCTCGGTTGCATGATCCTTCGATGCTTGCGCCCACCAGCGCCCACGTTCGGGCGCGGCGACCACCTCCGAAGGACGGGAGAGGGCGAGCACTACTCAAACACTCCGGTAGTCGGCGTCGACCGTGGCCCGTTTCGCAGGAGAGGCTTCGGAGCCCGGAGGCAGGGAGAGCTGGACCTGGCCCGCCTCGATCTGGCGGTCGATCATCTCCTTCACCGTGGTCTCACGGCCGTCCTGATCGCGGATCACGATGTCCGAGAGGAACTCCTCCTCGATGTCGCGCAGACCGTACGCCACGCTCTCGAGCTTCGACTTCAGGTAGGCCTTCAGAAGCCGGTAGGACTGCGCCCAGTTCGGCGCGTCGATCATCTCGTAGTGGCCCCTCTCCGAGTTCCATGTCCTGCGCTTCGTCGCGAACGGAGGGGGCTGGAGCCGGACCAGGATCGGGCGCTTGCGTTCGTCCTGGAGGATGAACTGGAGCTGCGCGCGGTTCTCCGACCAGATCTCCGTCCAAGAGACCCCGTCGATCCCGTACCTGCGGAGCAGCCCCTCGATCTCGGCCTTCGATTTCTCCGGCGCGACCTCGGTGCTCGAGTACGGTGGGTCCGACTTCTTCAACATGGTCTCGTCTCCTTCCGGGCGAGGGCCTCTCGGAGGATGCTGCGGTACGCCCTCCATCGCTCGATGGATTCGAACTCCTCGTAAGCGATGCGGGACCCGTCGCGGGCATCAATCTCCCGACACGCGGCTTTTGCCTCCTCGAATAGCGCG
>JAKAPG010000219.1 GCA_021823085.1 Thermoplasmata archaeon
CCGATCTTCGCGGACCTCGATCGTGCTGTGGGCGGAGCGCTCGCCCAGGCTCGGAGATCGGGTGAGTTGAGAGGACGCCGCAAGGAGATCACGGTCTTCCACCGCTCCGCGGGCGGTTCTCGGATCCTCCTCGTAGGACTCGGCCCGCGCACTTCCTTCGACGCAGAAGAGGTCCGACGCGCCTCGGCGGAGGCGATCCGCGCGCTGGCCGGGCGCGGCGTAACGACCGCGGTCTACGACGCTCGTTCCTTCGTCGGCGGCCGCGTCGACCTGGAGAGAGTCGTCCGGGCGATCGTCGACGGCGCGTCGTTGGGCAGCTACGGTTTCCGTCGGTTCAAGTCCAGCGTTCCGGACGCGCCGGTGTCCGCGGCCGTCGTGGCCCTGGGATCCAAGCCACCGAAGGTGATCGCGGAGGCGTTCGCCGAAGAGGAGGCGTTGACCGGCGTCGTCACCTGGACCCGGGATGTCGCGAACATGGCGCCGAACGAGGCGACGCCGGCGCGGCTCGCCGAAATCGCGCAGGAGCTGGGCAAGAGCCACGAGCTCAAGGTCACGGTGCTGGACGAGAAGCAGCTCGAGCGGCTGGGCTGCGGAGGGATCCTCGCGGTCGGCAGCGGCTCGTCCCATCCCCCTCGCATGGTCGTCCTCGACTATCCCGGCCGGGGCGCCAACCCCTCCACGATCGCTGTCGTCGGGAAAGGGATCACCTTCGACTCCGGCGGGATCTCGATCAAGCCGCACGAGCGCATGTCCTACATGAAGTTCGACAAGAGCGGCGCGGTGGCCGTGCTCGGGATCCTTCGAGCGGCGCGCACGCTCGGGGTGCGGTCGCGGATCGTGGGGATCATGGCGTGTGCCGAGAATCTCCCGAGCGGGTCGTCCTACCGGCCCGGCGACCTCGTGCGCACGTACAGCGGCCGGACGATCGAAGTGCTGAACACCGATGCCGAGGGGCGGGTCGTCCTCTCCGACGCGCTCGCCTACGCGACGAAGAATTACGACCCACAGGTGCTCATCGACATCGCCACGCTCACGGGCGCGCAGTCCGTGGCCCTGGGGGACACGATCGCCGGCCTCGTATCGAGCGATGACGCTCTCGCGGAGAAGCTCCGCCGGGCGAGCACGGCGACCGGGGAGCAGATCTGGCGGATGCCGCTCACCGAGTATCACCGAGAGCTGGTGCGCGCCGCCGACTTCGGTGACGTGCGCAACTCGACCGAGATCCCACTCGCGGGGATGCTCACCGCGGCCGCCTTCCTCGAAGCGTTCGTGGACGATCGGCCGTGGGCCCACCTCGACATCGCCGGACCCGCCTACACGACCCTCAGCACGCGCAAGTACCAGCCCGCGTATCTCAACGTGGGGGCCGTCGGCTTCGGCGTTCGCCTGATCACGCGATTCCTGCTCGACTACGAACCGGGTCGCTCGCGCCGTCGATAGATCGTGGGCGCCCGCCCCCCACCGGTCGCGAACGCCGCCCGGCCGTGCGCCCGTGCGTCTTCCCCGCAACGGTGGGGGGGGCCGTACCGAGGGTGGGAGGGGCCCCCATCGGAAGGGCGAGGACCTTCTCCGAAGGGGTCCTTGGGTCGGCCCTTATCTTGCTGGGCGTGATGACAGTCCCCGTGCCGACGTCCGCCACCGATTATCTGGCCAACGAGAGGACATTTCTCGCGTGGGTCCGGACGGGCATCACCGTCATCGCGCTCGGATTCGTTGTGGCGAGATTCAATCTGCTCATTCGGGAGCTGAGCGGCTCTGGATCGGCTCTTGAGTCACCGTATGCCAGTACCCTCGGCATTCTCCTTGTCCTTACCGGCGCTGCCTTGGTCCTCCTGGCCCAGGGCCGGTACATCCATGTCCGAGCGTCTCTGGAACGGGGAGAGTACAAGGCATCCGACGGGCTGATGTGGGTCGTTACCGGGGCCATGGTCGCCGTGGGGGTCGCTCTCGCCGTCTATCTGGCCGCTACCGCCTGAATGCAATGTGTCGAGTCGGTGTGGGGTTGAGACGAAACAAATAGAGTCTGATGCCCTTCGCCATCCCCGGGAGATCGTACAGCACGCAGCGCCCCGGTTCCCATCGATCCGTTCGGGTCGCCACAGATCAGCGCGAGCGCCCGGGTGACGTTGCGCACCCCTCCGAGCTGGACGGCCGAGGCACCGTCGGGCGCGTGCTTGGTCGGGAGTCACTCCCCGGGCATCCACGCTCGGTTCGAAGAGCCCGGCGTCACGCACGCGCCGCGGGTCCCCTCTCGTCGATGCCGCTCGACCGCTCTCCTTAGAGGTAGGTCCGGTCCGAAAAACGATGCTGGCGTCCGTACTGGGGAGTGTAGGTCGCGGGATTCCCGTAGTGTAGGCAGGCGGAAGCGGCGGGAACTCAGGTGGCTCGGCCCGCCGGGGGAGGGGGCGGAGGAGCGGGGCCAAAGGCGCCGTAAGCACCCGCGGCGCCCGTCACTGGCTGCTGCTCGCGGACCGCATCTCCGAGCTTGGCGAAAGCGACGATGTAGAGAATGCCCGGGACGATGCCCCGAAGATCAGCGATGGGATGCCGAAGATCAGGGTAGGGGTCTTCGTTTCCCCGTACGCGCCCTGAACGGTCCGACGATAGCAGAGCGAGTAGACCGGGAAGAGAAAGATGAAATCGATGAATCCGAAGACGAGCCATATCCTGGCGAGGATGAGTCCCACTCCGGTCGGGCTCGTGATGACGGCGAGGAGTCCTAGCCCGAACAGAAAAATCAGTGCGAAGATCACCCGAAAGATCACCCCGATGAGGATGAGGGTCTTGGCCGTGCCTCCCGAACTCGTCAGCGATCGCTGGGTGCCTTGCACCGGAGTCCCGCACTTCGTCCTTGGTGATAGATCCGTGCGTCCGCAACTCGGGGGTAGTCGAGGTCTCGCATCGCCGGCCGTTCATGACGGCAGGTCAGGTGTCCGCTCGCCGGGGGCGTCCGCCCTCTGTAGCGCCGACCACTTCGAGTCGAACCTCGCGTGGTCTCCCCCCCACTGCAGCTTGGCGCTTCTCGGGCGTCCGGTACAAAGCCGAGCCGGCCGGAACCGTCGTCATCC
>JAKAPG010000220.1 GCA_021823085.1 Thermoplasmata archaeon
GGTTGGGGGTAGGTCATGAAGATCGTCTGTCCGTTCTGCAAGGGTCGAATCCACACGGTCTACATTCGGAGCGCCGCGAAAGGGAAGTACCAGTTCGTCGGACTGGGGAACTACTTCTGGTGCGCCACCGACGATATGATCTTCGTTCCGATGGAGAACCTGATCACCGGAACCGGGCCCAACTTCGTCGTTCCGAAGGGCCACGAGCTCATGGGGAATGCGAAGCGTCTGGTCCCCGAAAAGGACACGCGCACCGGCCCAGCCCCCCTGAAGCCCACCGGACGACGGGCCCGCGGCAAGATCCCGTACCCCTGAGCGCGCCCTACCCGGGTCCTGCATGCCCCGCGGGGGGCTCGTAGAACGGTCGGTATGCATCACGAGACCTCCGGGGCGACGGGCTCTCCCGCGGCCCGTGCTTCCCGAAGATGGTAGGAGTACCGCCCGTCTGCCTCGACCTCGGAGTCACCCATGAAGGAGCGCCCGCACACGCAGACCACGGTGTACCAAGAGTGATGGAGCGCGTGTTGCGCCGTCGAACCCACGTTCTACGCCTCCTTCTTGACGCGGATCCGCGCCCGAGCCTCCGGCACGAGGGCGTAGCCGCCCCCGTCCTCCTTGCGGAAGAACCCCCATAGGGTCATCTTGGCGAAGGCCTCGGAGAGCCGGACGCTGTTCCCGCCGGAGGAGAAGGTCGCCCCGTAGCCACGGCGGACGAACTCGTGCCCGGCGTCCGCCTGCCGCTTCGGGCCGTCGTTCCAGAAGCCGTCGGCGATGAGGATCCCGATGCGGCCGACCATGTCGCCGTCGTCCTGCTCGATCGTGACGACCTTGGTCTTCACGGTCAGGTTCGGGGCCTCGTACGTGACGTTGAGGTCGACTCGCTCGCGGGCTTGCTGAAGGGCCTTCTCCCTGCGAGCTTGACGGTCCGCGGCGGCCTCGGTCGCCATCTGCTCGATCTCGGCGACCCCGGGCGAGGCGTGGACTCGGTCGACCGCGTTGGCGGCGGCGGCCTTCGCGTTCGCCTCGGCGCGGTCGTGCTCCCGGTCCGCTCGCGTGCTCGCGACGCGGAGCTGATCGCGCAGGATGGCAACCTCGCGGTCCAGGTCATCGATTCGGCTCTGGTAGTTCGCGCGCTCCTTCTCGTCCACGTGCTCCTCCGGTTCTCCCACCTCCGGCTTGACCGTCTTTCCCACGATCGGCTCCGTCAGCGGAACGTGAACGATGCGCACCCCGTCCTGGGTGCTGAGGATGAAGTCGCCGACCTTGAGGGAGCGGACCATCATCGGCTTGACGCCGTCGAGAGCCCGGCATACCCGGTTGATCTCCAGGTCCGAGGTCTGCACTCCCTGGAGCACGAGCGCGAAGTGGCGCAGGATGCCCTGGTCGACCCCGGTCAGCGCCTGCGAATCGATCCAGAGGTAGAGACCGAGCTTCGCCCCCTCGCTCGTATAGCGAGCGGCCGCCCGCTGGGCCGGGGTGCGCCGCTGCGACGGGAGGAACTTCTGCGCCTCGGGGAGCACGACGATCAGCGGCCGCGACTGCGTCCCGTCCTCCATGAGGCGGTCCAGGGTCGCGCCGACGACGAGCTGCTGGACCGTGAGCGGCCAGCCCTCCAGGTCGGCCAGATTGACTCCCCGAGAGAGCTCGAGGGAGGTCGACAGGTGGTGGACCGCGATCCACGGGAGGATCTCCCGGAAGTAGTAGTCGAGTTCCTGGGTGCGATCGGCGAGCCACCCCTGTGTCGCCTTCTTCCCCTCACGGATGAAGTTGCGGTGGACGTCGGCGAGGGACCTCGCCCCCTCACACGCACGCTGAACGATCGGACGGTAGCGCTGGGGCTTCTCGTCGAGGTAGGACCAGATCACGGACTCGACACCGCGCCAGTCGACCCGCTCGCGGAAGTAGGCGCCCGTCCGGTGCGCGCCCGGGAACTGGATCTCCCCCCTCCCCGTGCGAAAGACCAGGACGTCGACGTCCCCGGTCGCCGCGGCGATGCCGATCAGTTCCCGAAGCGAGGTGGTCTTGCCCGCCCGACGCGTCTGGCCGAAGATCGCAAGGTGCGCGAGCGGCTCTTCGACCCTGCCGTTCTCCCGGTCGTCGCCGAGGTAGACGCGCATCCTACGGTGCCTCCTCGAGGACCCAGCGGAGCAGTCGCACGGTCTCGGGGATCGAGCAGTCGCCTCCCGCCCTCGCGTGCGTCGCGCGGTGCGCCTCGCTCGTCTCGATCCGTTCCAGCTGGGCGATCTCGTTGCGGATCTCCTCTGGCGTCTTCATCTTCGACCCCGACTTTCGGAACGCTTGATTTCTCGCGACCCGCGGGCGACTCGGCCGAGCGCTCTCGCGCGCGTTCCGCGATTCTCTGACGTGCGGCGCCCTCCAGGCCCAGCTCCTCGAGCAGCTCCTGGTCCTGGACGTCCTGGCCGCGGATGTCGCGAGATCTCGCCCGACTTTCGGAACGCCTCACGGAGCGCGCGATCGCCGTCAAGCAACGACCAGGTGACCGGGTCCCGGGGCGCGGGCGGGTCCTCGCTGAAGATCTCGAAGGCGTGGCCGCACGACGTCCCGATCGTCCGCCCGATCTCCCTCCAGCTGCGCCCCTCGGACCGGAGCGATGCGACCTGGAGCACCGTCTCGCGGGTCCAGCGACGGGGGCGGCCCATCGTTGGGCGGGGCGCCGGTGGCCCCTCCGCCATCCCTACTCCCCCTGCCTGAGCGGCCCGCAATAGTGCGCCCGGACGGACCGGCCGGAAGCACCGGAAGGAACCCCCCACGGGTCGCATCGCGAGCAGGTGCAGCCCGCCGGGTCGAGGTGCGGCGGGCGACACTCCGAGCAGGTCCTGCACGCGGCTGATGCCCATTCCTCAGGGTGCTCATCCGCCCACCGATCGCGCGCCGCGTCTCCCTTGGTCCGGCCCTCGAAGCTCTCCTCGGAGAGCGCACCCCCGGGAGGAGGGTCGGTTGCCTTGGGCAACTCGTCGGGTTTAACTGGGGGTCCGGCGTCTGTCGATTCGGGGGGTATACACCCCTCCGGGTACTCCCCT
>JAKAPG010000221.1 GCA_021823085.1 Thermoplasmata archaeon
GTACCGCTAGTGGACCGGCTATGAATTAACTGCGGCCTTTGTCGTTCGGAGCCAGACGGGGATTCTTGCCTGGTGCCGTCGGTTCTTCCGCACCGTGTCCCGGAACCTCTTTCCTCGATGGATCCGCTCGTCGTTCCGATAGGCTACCGCCGCGTCCAGCGCCTCCCCCACCTCGACCACGCTGGTAAAGTTCGTCCCAGGAAGCGCCAACTCTTCGATGTCTCGCGCGTGGGTTTCCACGGGGTTCATCCAGCTGGAATGCGTGGCGCTGGGGACCAGCACCACGTTGTTCAGCCTCGCCCACCAGCGGATCTCTTGCGTCCAGTGCGAACTCAGTCCGTCCTGGATGATGTACACGACCTGGTCCCCGGGATACTTCGTCCGCTCCTCCTTGAGGAACTCCAGCCACCGAACCGCGTGCTTCGTCGGGGCGACTTGCCCCGACAGCTGCTGATGGTAGACGTTCAACATCAGGAAGTAGTAGGTCGTCCCGAACTCCTTGTGATACTCGGCCGGGATCCGTCCCGGCCGTCCTTCGGAGAACCACCCCGAGCCACCTTGCGGGATCAACTGGATGGGCCCGATCTCATCCCCGCTTAGCACCACCGGTGGGTTGTGCGGCATGCGCGTGAGCTTCTCGATGTACGCCTTCTTCACCTCCCGCTCTGGGTCGTGGCTCTCCTTCCACGTCCGTAGGGACTGGTGGCTCACCTCCGACTCCAGCAGGATCACCCGCAGCCACTCCTCGCTGATCGACCCGACCACGCCCCGGTTCATCGCCTCCTCCCGCAGGCGGGCGAGCGACCACTGGGTGTAGGGGAGGCCCAGATCCTTCGGATGGCTGAGTGCGAGGTCGACCAGCGCCTTGCGCTGCTCCTCCGTGAATCGGGTGGGACGGCCCGGGCCCCACTTCGGCTCGAGCATCTTGAAGCCGTGCAGGTTGAACGCCTTGATCAGCGTCCGCACGTAGTCCTCGCTCATCAGGGCGATGACGGCAATCTTGGGGGGCGTGAACCCCTGGGCCGAGGCGAGGATCACCTGCGCCCGCTTCACCTCGACGGCACTCTGGTGGTGGCGGACGATACGTCGGAGCTTGTTCCCTTCCTCGTCGGTGATCTCCCGAACTCGGACGACCATGCCTCCGGGTATAGCAGATCCTAGCCTAGATTTTTCGGTCCACTTTCCCGAACTACCTTCCTAGCCGGTCCACTAGCCGGAGGAGGGAGAGATCTCCAGGACCGCTTCCGTCAGCGCTCGTACTGCCCGCTCGGCCGCGACCGGATAGCTCCACCCTTTCGCCTCCGCGACCTCACGGGCCAGGTCCGAATAGAGTCGGCCTGTCTCCCCGAGCGCCCTCAAGAGGTCCCGGTCTCCGTAGCCCGCGAATGTGGCCGGCAGTCGCGCGAGCGTTTCCGGCTCGGCCCAACGCTCCAGGAGGCGACCGGCGTGCCAGACGTCGACGGAACGTCCCCGCCGGAGGATCGCCTGCCAGCCGACCATCTGGACCAGGAGGGACTTGAGGTATCCGTCGATCGCCTGCTTTGCGGTCCAGAGCTCTCCCCGACGCAGCTTCTTCGCCGCCCATAGGACGTGGTACCAGAAGTCGGCCACGGCCGACTGGAACTCCTCTTCCCCCAGGCCGTGGTCGGATGCGCCGGCCGGACCGGACCGCGGCTCGGTAAGCGAGGTCAGCTGCTGGTCCTTGTCAACGAGGACCTCGACGCCTCGGGAGAGCACCGAGAGCGCCTCGGGGCTCCCGCGGACAAGCATCAGTGCGGCCGTCGGGAAGATCGAGAAATCGACGTCCCTTCCGTCGGCGTAGAGGACGCGGCGCTCGCGGCTGTCCAGAACAGCGGTCTTCTCGACCGTGGTCAGGAGCACCGTCCCGAACTGGTGGACCCAGTCGGTCGAGTCGATCAGTCGATCGGGGATCTCGTGGAAGATCACCAGGTCGAGATCCGAGTACGCGTCCGCCGGGACGATCGTCCGTGCCTGGGAACCGACGATGAGCACAGCGCGCACCGCGGGGTCGGAGTCGGCCCAGCCACGAACCTTCTCGACGATCGTTCCGTACCACCGGCTCCACATGACCGGGGGTAGCGCGTCGTCGCTATACGACCACTCGGGTCGGAACCGTTCCGGGCGGACGACGCGCCGGGCCGGACCTCTCCGAGCGGGGCCGGAGCCCCGGCTCCGCGATCGCGCGGGCTCGGACCGGCGATCGTGCGACGAGCATGTCCCAAACGTGCCGATGTTCCGGACCACCGAACCGGCACTCGAGCGCGAACCTCTCCGAGCTCAGGATCTCCCATCCTCGGTAGTATGACGCGAGTTCACCGGGCGCGAAGGGGCTCTGCTCCGCCTCGCGGTCGGGACCGGGCGGGTCGCGCGGACCCCCAACGAACGCGTTGACGGCGTGGATGCCTCCCGGGGACGTCACGGCACGGTAGTGGGAGAAACGTCGGGACCGCAGCTCCGGCGGGATCGCGTTCAGCGCCGAGGTGGAGAACACGACCTCGAACGGGCCGTCCAGGCGGACCGTGCGAAGGTCGGCGACCCGAGTACGGATGCGGACGCCGAACCGGAAAGCCCGACGGCGAGCTCGATCCAACCCCGTCGGGTCGATATCGATCCCGAGGACCCGAAAACCGCGGCGAGCGAAGTAGAGCATGTCTCGGCCCCGACCGGCACCGAGGTCGACCAGGTACGGACGACGCGAGGCGGGACGCGGGGCGAGGCGGAAGACCTTGCCCATGAGTCGCCAGCCGGCGAGGTCGAACCGTCCTTCGTAGCCGGGGGGCGCGCGCGTCACCGCCGGCGCCACCCGCGCGAACCGCATCGGCGCCAGATCCCCTCTCGGGAGTCCAGCGGCCCCGGACGGACCTCCACCCGTGCCCCCTCGTCCTCCGGGTCGCGGTTCCGAACGCCCTCCCGCGGCCACGGTCGGATCGGTCACTCCGTCGGCCGTCCGGCGTTCCGGGATCGCTCCGACGCCTTCCGGGGAGAACGACCGCGCACCGGCGTCGAGACGAACTC
>JAKAPG010000222.1 GCA_021823085.1 Thermoplasmata archaeon
GCACCGGGTCCTCGCGCTCCAGGTCCAACACCCGAGCTCGGGTCCTTCCTCCATCGTCGGTGAGACTCGTGCCTCCGAGACCCCACGCCAGGAGTCCCGCCACCCCCTCGCTACCGGTTAGCGGCTCTACGAGAAGCGCCCGTCGGATCTCCCCGTCGGCGTGGGGATGTCCAATGCTCGGCAACGGCACGTAGGAGAGACGGCGGTTCCGTTCCTCCTCCCTGCCGTGACCCATGGCATACCGGCTAATCCAGTCAGAGTCTTTCCCCTCGAGCTTCAGTCGCTGCCCCGCCGCATGGCGTAACCACCCCGCGACGACGATCCCCTCGCGCCAAGGCCAGGAGAAGGAGCCCCCGCCTGGGGATTCCAGCCGGAACCCGGCGTAGGACCGGGGGTGCGCGACGTCGGATCGGACGTAGGTCGCGAACCTCCCCGAGCCCACGGTTCCCGAAAGATGTGAGAGGATCCCTTTCTGAGTCCGGGCCTGCCAGTCAGTGTAGTGGGATTCGAGCTGGTCGGTCCATCCCGGTGCAGGTACGGCGAGCCGGTTCCCCCTGCCTTCCATCGGTACATACTCGATGAGGCCCCTCCTGAGTTTCAGGAACTGGGAGTTGGAGAGCACGGCGCCGTGACCCACGGCGAGATCGATGCCCCAGCCCAGGGCGAGCATCCGGCTGGCCATCGTGCATACGACTCCGACACTGTCCGGTTCCTTTCCGCCCTCCTCGTCCAACGCCCAAAGATAGTGTACTGTCGGGGCAGCGACCGATCCAGGCTCGCCCACGCAGTGCCAGGGACGCACGTCGGTCAGGGACCGGAGTTTGTCGGGGCCCCTTGTCGGCTCGCGCCCGTGGGTCCATTCTCTACCGAGCAGGTCCCAGTTGTTCAACGGGACCGAGAGGGCGTACGGAACCCCCCGTACGACTTCCGGCGCGAGAATGACGGGTGCCGGCTGCGCTTCGAGCCATAGGAACGCCCCCGCTTCAGCTGACGATTCCGGCGTACCCCTCGACCAGGTCTTCTGTCCCGCCAGGAGAGCCTGGAAGAGTCGGGCCGGGCTCGGTGGCCACTCCGCGCCGTGGTAGCTGCCCGTCATCAGGCGAGCGGAGACGTGGAGCCATCGAGCCATGGAGGGTGTCAACCCGACTTCGGTTTGCTCTTCTTCGCCCGTGCGGCTTTCCCCTCGGTGACCTTCTCAGGAGAGAACTTGACCGTCCGTGAGGCCCCGACCCCGAACGCCGATGCGGACTCCTCGGCAAGCCGGAGGGCCTCCGCGTGGGTAACCGTGAATGGATCCTCCCTCCCATCGGCGAAAACGACCGACGATGAAGCTGCCTTAGACGGGTCGGGGACCAGGATGCACCCCTGTCGAAGATGGGGGCGTTGCGGCGCGGTCAGGGCGACCAGGCCCAGTCCCAGGACGTACCGACGCAACGCGAGCGTGGTCGCGGTGTCGGAAGCTCGAAGGTCTCGGAGGGCGATGAGGCTCAGGACGGCATCCCGCCGGATCCCGCCGCGCACCATCACACCGCCGAGAAGGCTCGTTCCCTTGAGGGGTTGGTGGGCAAGGCCCAGGGTGCTCATGTCGTCCGAAGTCACCTTCGTCGGGTCGACAAGATTCTCGGCAACATAGTCGACCGCCGGAAGGTATTGCCCCCCGCGGTTGAGCGAAACGACGTCGAAGGCGCGGATCGTGGAACTGACGAGCCGGGGGACCTTGGCCTGCGTCTCGCGGGAATCCCACACCCCGAAGACCAGCGAGGTGGGGGCCAGCTTCGCAAGGCCCATCGCATCCCCGGTGTCCCGCCACGCGCTGAACGCGCTCTTCAGGTCGGCCGAAAGCTGGGAGTATCTCACGATCGCATCCGCCGCCCGGTGCCCGGCATCCAAGAGGTTGACCGACTTTGACCCGGCCTCCACGATGACCTGGGGGACCAGGGCGCTGTAGGGTCCCGACTTGAAGATCGCCTCCATCCGGTTGGACTGGGAACCGACGCTGTCCATCAGGCAGACCGCCCCCGTGGGGAGCCGGTCGATGACATACCCGGACGACCGGGCCGCGGCTCCCTCGGGAGGGGCGAATGTCGGCGGGAAGACGACTCCATCTGCGCCCTCCACCGGCCGAAGCCATGTACGGATCGAGATCGCCGCCGGGGCACGGTCGCCCTCAGTCAGCCATGTCTCGATGCCTTTCGGAGCGCTGGTCATGGAACCTCGACGGGGGTCGAGTGGTCGAAGAGCTTGAATTTTCCCCTTTCCCGCATGGTGAATTCATATGTCATACCATCGGTTGCCACCAGGGCTCCCGCGATCGCGGCACGGGCAGCCATCGCCGGGAGGGGTTGGTCCCAGAGGAAGTACCGGTACCGCTTGGGGGCCTCCTGACGGAAGCGGAACGTCTGCAGACCCACGGCCCCGAGGAGTTCGGTCACGGGGAACGCGCGGACCGGTTGCTTGGCGTCATTGGGGGAATACCCCACGTCCACCGGCATCCAGCTCGCGCGGGGGTCGATCCCAAACGTGCTCCCCAAGGGCCGGGAAAATTCCAGCATGTTCGAGAAATCCTTCGTGTCCAGAACGGGATCTTGTACCGCCCGGTGAACATCGCGGAAGAGGCCGAGGCTCGTGACCTGTCCGGCCCAGGTCTTGAGAGGGGACTTTCCCGTCCGCGTCCAGTCGAGCCACCAGTCCACCACCCACGAGCCCTCCGCGTCCTCGAGACGCACCGGGACGAGGCTCTTGTCGGGGTACGCCTCCTCTTCCACCCGGAGCCCCCGCAGCCAGGTCAGCCACTCGCGGAACGTCGGCGGATCCTCGACGCCGAGCTGAAACGTCCACCCGCAATTCGAAGAGCTCCCTCTCTGAAACCACCCGACAGCCGTGGGATGGCGGGCGCCTAGGCGTTCGAAGAGTCCGAGAGCTCCCAGAACCTGTCCCGGGTTCGTGGGATCGATCCGAACGGAGAGGGGGGAAGGGGTGGTCATGCCCCACGCGACCCCAGCGCGTCGGCGGACTTGAGGATGGCCTCG
>JAKAPG010000020.1 GCA_021823085.1 Thermoplasmata archaeon
ATCAGGTCGAGGCCACGACCCTTCGGGAACCGGTCCGCGAGCGCGCGGACCACCCAGGCCGCCGTGGAGCCGGTGCCGAGCGCGATCCGCCGCTCCCCCGACGCGATCTGTTCCACGGACGACCGGGCCGCGGCCGCCTTCGCCGCCTCGAGGTCCGGGATCATGCGAGGTCGCTAGTTCGAGGCAGCTATAGAAGAACACCTCCCGCGTCGCCGCCCTCGCGTGCGCTCGAATGAGGCGCGGGGGAGCCGGCACAAACCGTATGGCCACCGAGTTATCGGGAGGGGGATGCCCAACGTCCCGGTCCGGCCGACCACCGTCCTTTCGGTCGGCGGTTCTGTCTTCCGGACCGGAGAGGACGATGTTCGTTATCTCGGGCGTCTTGCGGATCTCTTGCGGCGCATCGGCCGGCGCCGTCCGCTCGCCGTCACGGTGGGCGGGGGACGGACGGCCCGGGAGTACATCAGCATCGGGCGCGAGCTCGGACTGACCGAGATCGAGCTCGACGAGGTCGGGATCGATGTGACGCGCCTGCACGCGCGTCTGCTCGCCGGACGCATCGGCCCACCCACTCCGAGCCATCCTCCCGCGACCCTCGCTCAGGCGGTGCTTGAGCTCCGTCACGGCTCACCCGTGGTGCTCGGCGGCACCGAGCCCGGGCACACGACTGACGGCGTAGCCGCCCTGCTCGCGGTGCGGTTGCGCGCGGCGCGGCTCGTCAACGCAACGAACGTCGACGCCCTCTACGATCGCGATCCGAAGCTCGACGCGAAGGCGCGTCCGATCCGGCGCATCGCCTGGCCGAAGTTTCGCGAGATGGTGCACGAGCAGTCGGGCGGACACGCGGGCGAGCAGTTCCTGTTCGATCGCCTCGCAGCCGATCAGCTTGCGCGCGTTCGCTTACCGACCGCGATCGTCTTCGGCCGGGATCTTCCCAATCTCGAGAAGGCCATGACGGGGCGGCCGTTCCTCGGCACCGAGATCTTCTGAGCCAACGCCAAGAAGGGGGGCCGCGTCGGGCACGCGATGCTTCGGATCGTTTTCCTCGGTCCGCCGGGGGCCGGCAAAGGGACCCAGGCGGCCGAGTTCGCCCGCGAGCACCACATCGCGCACCTCTCGACGGGAGACCTATTGCGAGCGGCGGTCTCCGGGGGAACCCCTCTCGGTCGGGAGGCGGAGGGCTACATGCGAGCGGGCCGGCTCGTGCCGGACGACCTCGTCCTTCAGATTCTGGAAGAGCGGCTCCGCTCACCGGAGGCACGCGAGGGGTTCATCCTCGACGGATACCCCCGCAATCTCGCCCAGGCGATGGAGCTCGAGCGACTGACCCCGATCGACCGGGTCGTATGGTTCGACCTGCCGGCCGAGGTGCTCATCGCCCGCCTGGGCCAGCGAAGGGTTTGTCCGACGTGCCAGACGGTCTACAACCTCGCGACCCATCCCCCGAAGGTCACCGGCCGCTGCGACGAGGACGGCACGGAGCTCGTCCAACGCTCGGACGATCTCCCCGATGCGATCGAGACGCGCCTGAAGGTCTACACCGCGCAGACCGAGCCGCTCCTATCGTACTACCGGGACAAGGGCGTGCTCCGCCCCATCGATGCGGGCGGTACCCCCGCCGAAGTGGCCCAGCGCCTCCGGGCCGCGCTCGTGTGACGGGCCGCGCGTCTCCCTAGCTATGTTTATAGCACGCGCGTTAGTCTCGCCGACCGTCCCGGCTTAGCTCAGTGGTAGAGCGGGGGACTGTAGGTGAGACTGCCGGACCTCCGGCGGCCCCCGTGGACATCCTCAGGTCGCCTGTTCGAGTCAGGCAGCCGGGACTCTCTGGACGCCGGATCCTCGGGTCCCGGGGATGGCGTGGCTCCCGCGGATGTTGTGGCGTGCGAGCTCGTCGCGGTTCCGGAACACTGCGCCGCACGTTCCGCATCGGAGCGGCTCCTCCCGACTCGCCGGAGGGCTCTGGCCCGGCCGCGCCACGCCCACCACGGTCGGTTGGGCCCGCCGCGCGACTTCGTCCGGAGGCTTACGACGCTCGTGCTCGAGAAGGTCCGCCGGCCCCCCGAACGTACTCCGACAAACTCCGCACACCGATACCACGACGATTCGAACCTCCTCCGATCCGGTAGCTGTCCCCCGGGGCCCATGTTGTGGGCTGTCGAACGGGTCCCGGTCTAGATTTCCCTCGGTCTCGGGACGCGGCAGCGAATCGGGACTACAGGGATATGGGGTCGGCACCGGCCTCTCGAAGGGCGATCTCGGGCAGGTACCGGACCGAAAAGCTCACCGACGCGGCGATGAAGCACTTCGCGTGCGCCTCGTCATGCAGCGCGTGGGCGCGGGCCGGGTCCCCCGAAGCGATGACGACCCGCGGATGAAGGACGATCTCCTCGAATCGGCCATCACCGGCGGGAGCCTCCCGCATCCTTCCCTCAGCGGCATCCGCGTACGCCACCACCCGGATCCGGTTCACGGCGCAGAGATGAAGGTACCAGAGCATGTGGCAGGAGGAGAGGGACGCGACCAGGAGTTCTTCCGGATTCCAGCGAGCGGGATCTCCGCGGAACGCGGGATCCGCAGAGCCGAGGAGGGGAGGCCTGCCGTCCGAGCGGATCTCGAACGCTCGGTCGTACGCATCGTACCGATCGGTGCCGGCCCCGCGATTCCCGGTCCACTCGGTCCGAGTTCGATAGGTGTGAACTCGTTCCATTGTGCCCAAGAGCGGGCCGGCGCTCTTAGCGGGAGCGCAACGCGGTTTGGGAAGGACGGAACGGGAAGGCTCAAGGGAATGCGCTCGCTTCGGGACCCGCTGCGAACCATGCTTCCTTCTCCCGAGAGCGTACCTTCCGAGTCCCCGATCCGTCACACGTGCCCGATCTGTGAGGGGGAGCTCAGCCCTCCTGTCAGCGGGAGTGTGCACTGCTACGTCTACTGCCGAACGTGCGGAACCGAGTACGAGCTCGACGATCCGCGGCTGGCGTGCGCGTAGGGGCTCCGTCCTATCGAAGCACCGAGAACCCCGTAACCCCCCCACGTCCGCCGAGACGGGCAGGGACCATGTTATATCTTAGCACGGGTGCGCCACCCCTCGTGAGCGGCTCAGAGCTGCGACGGCTCCGGGAGACCATGACTCGCTGCGACCGAGCCATTCAGCGAGCGATCGAACGAAGGTTGCGGATCGCCCGGCGAATCGGCGAGGCGAAACGAGCTCGGGGCATCCCGGTCCGGGACTACGCGGTGGAGAGGGCGGTGCTCCGACGCTGGCATTCCGCATTGGAGCGGGCGAACATCCCACCGGAGCGGGCAGATCGGTTCGCGCGATGGCTCGTGGAGGAGGCGGTACGCATTCAGGAGGAGCTCCCGGGGACCGACCGGCCCGATGCGGCTGCCGCCGACGTTCTCATCATCGGGGGAGCGGGCGCAATGGGGCGATGGATGGCGGGATTCCTCCGTTCTATGGGCCATCGCGTGGCGATCTATGACCCGCGGGCGCATCCCGCCCGGTTCCCCGGGCTCCATGTCCAAACCGACCTTCGCGAGGGCGTGTCGACCGCGGAGGCGGTCGTGGTCGCCACTCCCATGCGCGTCAGTGCGAACGTCTATCGCCGGGCCGCCGAGTGCATGCGCGGCGGCCTGCTCTTCGACATCTTGTCCATCAAGGCACCGCTCGTTCCCGAGATCCGTCGGGCGAGGGGGCGAGGGATTCGCGTCGCGAGCGTGCACCCGCTCTTTGGCCCGACGACCCGGGTCTTGTCGGGGCGAAACCTGCTCGTCCTCGACTGCGGCGACCCGCGCGCCGCGGACGACACGGAAGCGTTGTTCCGAAGGAGCTCGCTCACCATTACCCGTCGGAGTCTCGGCGAGCACGATCGGCTCATGACCAACGTGCTGGGATTGCCCCACCTTACGAGCCTACTGTTCTCCCTCGTGCTGTCGCGGGTCTCCTCGAGTTCGGAAGACCTCGCGACGGTCGGACCGTTGTCGTTCGCTCGGCAGGCCGAGGTGGCTCGGGTGGTGACCGCGGAGAACCCCGAACTCTCCTTTGACATCCAGGCGCTGAACCCGACCTCCCCTGAGCTGTTCACCCGACTGGCCGTCGTCTTTGAGGAGGTACGCAGGATCGTGGAGCGCGAGGACCGGGAGCGGTACTTCGAGCTCCTCCGCGAGAGCCAAGGGCTCTGGACCGCTCGGACGGACCGCCCACCGAGTTCGCACCCCTAACCGTCTGCGCCGGAGGGGGATCGGCCCAGGCTCAACGGATCGTGCGACGCTGGGGCCGGGAAAGCGAAAAGAATCGCGAAGAGAGCCCGGGTCAGGGCGACTCCTGCTGTAGGCATACAGGGCCGTGCTCCTTTCCACGATTCGCTACCAACGGGCCTGATCTGGGACGAGAGGGCCGGCAGAGCAAGAACCTTCAGGAGGCCTTCCGGTTTGGGTGCGGTGTGGACGACGTCGCGCACTGGCACTGCCTCGCGCACGGGCAGGTTCAGGGCGTCAACTATCGGGAGAGGGTCGCTTTGTCCGCCCGCCAGCACCGCGTCGCCGGATCTGTAGCGAACCGGCCGAACGGTACTGTTTTCATGGATGTTCAGGGCCCGATCGAGGCGGTCGAGGCGTTCCTGCGCGACGTGAGCGGCCCTCGGGGGCTGAGCCATGCGCATGCCGTTCGGCGGGTCGCCGCGGTTCCTGTCTCGCCACATCTTGTCGAGTTCGAGATTCACTAAGGCGATTTCACCGGTCCCACGCCCCGGGTCAAGAAGTCGGGATGCTTCTCCGACCGGGTCGGTGCGCACGCGCATGCGAGACCGTCGTTGCGCGATCTGCGAGCGGTGCTCGGATCCCCCGGGGACGCTGGGGTCTTAGAAAGCCGGGGCAACAGGAACTGAGGGCGGGGGGAACGCGACATCGCAGCGTCGTTCGGCGGGAGGATCCGGAAACATCCCCCGCTCGTTCGAGCGGGGCGAGAGGTCGCCGCAAGCAATCCCCGGCCCACGCGCAAGAGATACGACTCGACCGGGTCGCTACCTCTTCTTCTTCTTTCCCTTCGACGGCTTCTTCGCCATAGCCGTTCCTCATTAGCATGGGACCTACATCAGGGAGAGCCCGGAGGTTGATCCCTCCGATTCTTGCCCCGGAGAGCGTGGCCGGGGACGTTACATCGGTCCACTCGAGGGGAGCCCCACGGTCGCACGGGACCTGCGGAGGATGCCGGATCCATCGTCGGTGACGTTGGACCTGCCCCGTTCACCGCCCCGAACCGCCCCGAGGAATGCCTTCGACCCGATGAATCCCCCCGGCCCGCGGAACTACGGAAAGTCGGCCCTATCCACCCCGGTACCGGGGTGGCTCGGTACTGCCCCGATTCAGAGAATCGGAGTCTCGCCCGGCACGCGCCGGAACAGTTGCACGTCGCCCACATGCGGTGCCCGCACGAGGAATCGGACGAGCCGCTCGATACCGAACCCCGCCCCCGCGGAGGGGACTAGGTCTCGAGCGGCCTCTAGGAAGGCGCGAAAGGCCGCGTGGGGGACTCCGTCGCGGGTGATCCTCGCTCGTATGCGGTCGATCTCCCACTCGCGCTCGGCCCCAGAAAGGGCTTCCCCGTACCCGTACGGATAGATCAGGTCGTAGTTGAGAAAGTGTCCCGGGGCGGCGGGATCCTCTCGGTCGTAGAACTCCCGACGGTGACACAACGCCCAGAACGGCTGATCGGACGCCTCCGACGCGGGCCCCTCCCAGGACGGGCCGTATCGTTCCTCGAGTTCGTGCGTGGTGCAGGCTTGCCACGGCACAGAGAATCGAGGGGGCTCGACTCCCAGAGCCGGGAACGCGGGATGTTCGCGGAGGGTCGCGCCGAGGTGCACGAAGTACCTCTCCACGAGGTCCCGGACATCGGCCGAGCGAGCACGGGGGATCTCGAAATCGGCCTGGGTGAATTCGAACAGATGCCGGCCGGACGTCGCTCGCTCCCGCCGCTCCAGCCGGACGTTGGGAGAGAGGATCCAGATCCTGCCCACGTCGCGAACGGCGATCTGTTTGTGGAGGATCATGGAATTCATCAGATAGAATCGTTCTCCGAGGTACTCGATCTCGGCGGTCTTGAGCACGGAGGATCCCGGGTCGGGTCCCAGCGGGTCCGTGCTGCGCCCGAGGATCACGGGCAGGAGCTGGGTGAATCGTTCCTCGTGAAAGAAGCGGGTCGTCTCCAACAACACGTCGCTCAGCAACCCCAAACGCAACCGCCGGTCCTCTCGCCCGTCCTCCTCCCGCGTCCTGGCTTTCGCTTCGCTCATGATTGGCTCCCATCGAAGGTCGCTCTCCGGCGGCGCAGGATCGCGCCGCTCGCGGAGTGCGATCCTCTACGGTCGATTCTCCCGTCCCGAGCCCACCGGCAAGGGGTCGGAACGGGACGTGGGGAGCCTGGCCCAGAAGCCTCGGCACGGGGGGCGGAAGGGGCATGAGGCCAAGTCGAAACCCGTCCCCCGGCGCATGGTAGCCTTCACCAGGGTCCTTCGTTTATACCCATCGGATCCCACGACCGGGACGAGTGACTAGGGCTTCCCCGATCCGGTGGTCGAACCTGGGACGGGGCGGTTTTTCTACCTCCGGGAGGCAGAAGGAGGCCCGCGGATGGCGGGTCCTCGCCCGCCCTTCTCGAGGGCGCGAATGGGGCGGTCCCTCAACGGAACTTCGCGGAACAACGGACCCGAGGCGGCGGGCGGTAGGGGATCCCTCCGGGGTAGATGCGAGTGCGCCGAGGGCTCACCTCTGAGCGTCGGGCGCGGACCACATCGAATATCGACTCACGCTCCCTTCTATCCAGGTCCTACCCCGTCGCCGACGGCGCCATCGGGCGGCCGCTGGGAGCGACGACGCGCGAAGCGGTCCCGGACGATCGGCGGGTCCGCGAAGGGGTCGTGCCGATCCCACCCTGGCCGCGCAATCGTACCGAGAGAAGGGCCGAACAAGGTGCGAGCGGAGGAAGAGTGCGGTTGTCGGGATTCGAACCCGAGTAGGTAGCTTGGGAAGCTACCGTCCTAACCACTAGACCACAACCGCGCGGAGAACCCGGAGCGGGGTCGCAAGATGAGGTTTTGGACGCGGAAGCGCGCCACTCCACGTCAGAAGAGGAGCCCGACCGACTCGGAGGGGATCGTGGGCGAGACGGCGACGAGGTCCGCATTGGAGACCAGGCGTTCCGCGGCTTGCGATACGAACCCGGAGTGCTGCAGCACCTTGCGGGCCCGGGCCGGGTCGCTCGACGAGAGGGCCACCAGGACCCGTCCCCCGTCGCGCGTGACAAGGATCGCGACGCTCGTGATGTTCACTTTCGAGCGCGCGAGCGCGTCGAGCACCTTCAGGAAGCTGCCGGCCCGGTCCTCGAGGCGGACCGCGATCATCTCGCGCTTCTCGACCGTGTAGCCGCGCAGGGCGAGGGCGCCCTCGGCCCGTTCTGGATCGCTGACGACCATCCGGACCCGCCCGCGGGTCGGGGTCGAGTCGACGCTGATCGCGGCGAGGTTGATCCGTTCCTTCGCGAGAAGGCGTGCTACCTCCGCGAGCATCCCCGGGCGGTTCGGCAGCGAGAGCGAGATCTCGTGGAGGGTCATCGAAGGCCACCCAGTCCGTCGGGTCCTGAAAATGGTGACGGACAAGGGCCCGACGGCTTCCTCTGCCGCCTCGCGTATTTATAGCCGGCTTCAGGTCGAATCGGTGCTCGGGGTCAGGTGACCGAGCGGGCATGCCCCATGCGGGGCCACGGTAGTATCGGAGCGGTGCGGCATCGGCGTCGGAACACTCGGTCCCGTCGGGGAGTCGCATCGATCGTGGGAGCGCTCCTCGCCCTCCTGATCTTCCTGGTCGCCTTCGGTCTCGTGCTCACCCGGGCCATCCCGGTCTGGATGGCTCAGGACGAGGGAGCGCTCTCCCACGAGGCGACGGATGCGCTCGCGAGTCTCCAGGCTACGCTCGCCGTCCAGGCGTCCACCGGTCTCCCCCGGACGGCGTTCACGCCGCTTGCGCTCGCGTCGGGCTCGGTGCCGGTCCTCGCGAGCCCTACTCTCGGATCGGCCGAGTTCCTGTCCGGCGCTTCGACCGGCTTCGTCGACGTCTCGTGGACGAACGGGACGAGCGGGAGGGTGCTGTCCGAGAACGTCTCGCTCGGGGCTCTGGTCGTCGAGCTCCCGAACCGGTACATCAACCCGGAGACGCTGACGCTGCAGAACGGAGCCGTGCTGAACTCCTGGGCGAGCCAGCCCACGTCGATCGCCTATCCTCCCGCGCTCGCGATCGATCCGGGCCCGGGAGTCCCGTCGATCACGCTCACGATCGTATCGATGACCGGCGCTTCCGAGAGCGTGAGCGGTCCGGGCACGCAGGAGATCCTCGATTCGTTCGTTGGCTCGACGACGTACCACGACCCGTCGAACGCATCGTCCTCCGGCGCGCCGGGCGCATTCACGATGGTCGTGGGAAGCGCCTACGCGTGTGCGTGGGCCGGCTATTTGGGCAGGGCCGCCGCCCTCGCCGGGCTCTCCCCCGCCCAGTACACGCTCACCGGGCCCACGAGCTGCACGGACCTGCCACCGTCGTTCGGAGTGGTCTCGTTCTCGATTCCCGCCATCGCGTCGATGGAGCTGACGGTACTCGACGTCGCGGTGTCCTTCGCGGCCGGAGCGGGGTGAGCGCGTGACGATGGAGGCGGCGCTGAATCGATCCGGCACGAGAGCCCCTCCACCGGTCCGGTCGGTCGGGATGCGAGACGGCTCCGCGCGCCCGTACCGGAAGGAGGTCGCCCCTCCGTTCGCGTATGTCGAGGTCGCTTTCGACCCGGACTCAGCCGCCCTGCGCTACGAGGTCCACGAGCCCGAGCTCACGGAGGAGGAGCGGACGGCAAGCGACTCGCTTGTCCGCGACCTGCCGCGAATCCTCGCCCCCCTCGAGGGCCCCGCTACCCCGGAGCGACGGGCGAGTCACCTCGCCCGGGCGGTGAACGAGTATCTCGCCGCGCGATACCCGCGCCTCTCGTCCGAGAGTCGGCAGCGGATCCTGTACTTGCGCCGCCGGGACGCGCTCGGCTACGGTCCGATCGACGCGATCCTGCGGGATCCGGAGGTCGAGGACGTATCGTGCGACGGGGTCGGGACCCCGGTCTTCGTCTATCACTCTCGGTTCGAGTCGCTGCGCACGAACGTCGCGTTTACCGACGAATCATCGCTCAATGCGTACGTCGTACGCCTCGCGCAGCGGTGTTCGCGCTCGGTGAGCGTGGCGCATCCGCTCCTGGATGCGGCGACGCCGGAGGGCCACCGGGTCCAGCTCACCTTCGGCCGCGCGGTCAGCGGTCGTGGCTCGACGTTCACGCTCCGGCGGTTCCGCGACCGACCGTTCACGCCGATCGATCTCGTCCGGAACGGCACGTGGAGCCCCGAGGTCGTCGCCTACCTCTGGCTCGCCGCCGAGCACGGCGACTCGATGATCGTCGCGGGCGGCCCGGGAGCGGGAAAGACGAGCGCGCTCAATGCGATCGCGCTCTTCGTACCCTCGTCGGCGAAGATCGTCTCGATCGAGGATACGCGCGAGATCCACCTGCCGCACGCGAACTGGGTTCCCTCGACCACCCGGACCGGAGCCTCGGCTGGCGGGATGGGGACGGGGACGGGGCGGGCGAGGGACATCGATCTCTTCGACCTCTTGAGCGCCGCGTTACGACAGCGACCGACCCACATCGTCGTGGGCGAGGTCCGGGGTCGCGAGGCGTACACCATGTTCCAGGCGATGAACACCGGCCACGCCACCTACGCGACCATGCACGCGGACTCGGTCCGGGCGCTGGTGCAGCGCCTGGAGAGCCCGCCGATCCAGGTCCCCCGAGCCCTCTTGGGCGCCCTCCGAGAGGTGCTGATCGAGACGGTGACCCGCACCCCGTCCGGTCCGGCCCGCCGCATGCGCGAGCTGATCGAGGTGCGGGGGGTCGACACCGACACCGGCGAGGTCGTGAGCACGCCGGTCTTCACCTGGGACGACACGGCCGACACCTTCCACTACCTCGGACACTCCTACCTCTTCGAACGGATCGCGGGCGCGACCGGACGGCCGGTCGGGGCCGTCGACGAGGAGTTCCGCCGGCGCACGGAGGCGATCCGGGCGCTGTCGGAGTCCGCGGAGTCCCTGGGACCGGCCGAGATGTGGCGATGGATCCGGGAGCACCGCCGGTGGGCCCGCGGTTCCGCGGAGGCCCCGTGATCGACGCGCGGTCGGACGACGCCCCGGAGGGCGTTCGCGACTCGAGGCTCTCTCGATTCGATCGATGGGCCTGGCGAGCGTTCGGGGGGCGGGTCGCGGCGACCGACGTGTCGGCAGATCCGCTCGCTCGAGCGCACATGCGCAGAACGCCGGAGGAGTACCGCGCCTCCGTCTTGCTTCTCACCGTGGTGGGCGCGGCGGCGACGGGCATCGCCTCCGGCCTCATCGCGGGCGTCGCGCTCCGGTCGTTCGAGCCGTTCGCCGCGATCGCGGTCGGCCTCGGAGCGACCGGGATCGCCGGAGGGTTCACCTACGTCGTCGCCTCCGAGCTTCCCGGCGCACGCTCGACCGCCCGCGGGCAGGAGATCGACCGGCATCTGCCGCGCGCCCTAGGGTTCGTCGCGGCGATGAGCTGCGCCGACGTCCCGCTGGACGAGATCTTCCGGGAGCTCTCGCACCAATCGATCTACGGTGAGGTCGCGAACGAGTCGGCGTGGATCGTCCGGGACACGGACCTCCTGGGCCAGGACATCCTCTCGGCGGTCCGGGGGGCGGCCCGCCAGAGCCCGTCCGCCGCCTGGCAGGAGTTCCTCCAAGGGCTCGTAACCACCTCGGAGAGCGGGGGGGACTTGCGCTCCTACTTCCTTGCCCAGGCCGACCGCTACGAGCGCGATGGCGCCGCCCGCCTCCAGGGCGAGCTCGAGAGGTTGGGGACCTATGCGGAGGCCTACGTCACGGTCGCGGTCGCCTTCCCGCTGTTCCTGCTCGTGATCCTGACCGTCTTCACCCTGATCGAGGGTACGGCGAATCATCTGCTCACGTTCGTCTGGCTCACCGCTCTCGGGATCGTTCCGACCGCCGAGATCGCCTTCGGCCTCCTCTTCCGACGGTGGGGGGCGAGCGCATGAAGGAACCGGTCGGGAGCGGTTCGCCCCGGGCCACGGAGGCGGACCCTCCCCTCTCCTCCGAGGAAGCCGCCGATCGCCGGGACCGGCGGGTCCTCTTCGGTTCGCTGGGTGTCGCGCTCGCGCTGTGGACCCTGGCCGGGTTCAACGCCCTCGGTACGGTCACCATCGAGCTCCGTCCGGGAGAGGGCTCCGGATGGAATCCCGCGCTCGACTTCGTGGTCCTGGGATTCCTCGCGCTCTTCCTTCCCTACGGGATCGTCCGGGCGCGCCACCTGCGCAGGGTAGAGAGCATCGAGCGACGCCTCCCCGACTTCCTGGGGGACGTCGCCGAGTCCGGCTCTCAGGGGCTGACGCTCGCGGATGCGATCCGGACGGCCGCCCGGGGACAGTACGGTCCTCTGAGTCCCGAGATCCGCCGGATGGCGATCGAGCTCGACTGGGGCGTTCCGACCGAAGAGGTCCTCTCCGGTCTCAGGGAACGTCTGGCGACTCCCGTCGTGAAGGAGGCGTTCGCGGTCGTGGATCGCGTCCGGGCAACGGGGGGAAGGTACCCGGAGGTTCTGCGCCGGGTCGCGCAGGACCTACGGTCGACGCAGCGGATGCGCCAGCGTCGGCGCGAGATGATGCAGACCTACGTAGCGGTCGTCGCGCTCGCCTACGCCGTCTTCCTCCTGACGGTCTACGTGCTTGCGGCGGTCTACCTTCCCGATCTCCTCACCGCGGGCTCTTCGACCGGCCTCGGGTCGGCGGGCTACCTCGTCGGAGCGTCCGTCGTCACGAGCCTCTTCCTCGCCCTCTTCGTCGCGGTGATCGCCCACGGAGTCGGAGACGGGCTGGTCGCCGGCTTCCTCTACCGCGGACGGTTCGCGGAGGGGCTGACCCTCTCGGCCGGCCTGCTCGCCGCCGGGTGGGTCGTCCTGCGCTTTCTGGTCGCACCGATCGCCGGAGCCGGGTAGACCGTGTCCGCGCTCCTCGCACCGAGCCCTCGCATCCGCGGGAGGGCCGAGGTCCGCCCGGGAGACGGGACGCAAGAGCCGAGCTACCGGATCGTCGAACCTCCGCTCTCTCTCGAGGAGAGCCAATGGCTGAAGGGGCTCCGTCGCCGTCTGTTCGAGACCCATCTCCCGCGCCCCGAGGATGCGGCCGAGGCGGTCGCGCGTCTTACCGAGCGCTTCGAAGCTCTGGCGCGGGCCGACCCGCGTCTCGCCGACCCCGGTCGTCGCGCCCGATTCACCTACTACCTCACCCGGGACCTCGTGGGCTTCGGACCGATCGACGTGCCGATGCGAGACCCCGACATCGAGGACGTCTCGTGTGACGGCGTCGGCATCCCGCTCTACGTCCACCACCGCCGTTGGGGTTCGCTTCCCACGAACCTCACCTTCGATCGAGCGGAGGACCTCGACCCCTTCGTGGGGAACCTCGCCCGGCGCGCGGGCCGTCATCTCTCGGTCGCGGAGCCGCTCGTCGAGGGGACGTTACCGGGCGGCGCGCGTCTCGAGGCCAGCCTGGGCACGCAGATCACCACCCGCGGGTCGACGTTCACGATCCGTCGCTTCCGGGAGCGGGCGCTCTCCCCGGTCGATCTCGTTCGCTCCGGCACGGTTGACGCGGCGACGATGGCCTACCTCTGGCTCGCGGTCGAGGCCGGTCGCTCGTTCGTGGTCCTCGGCGGCACCGCGAGCGGCAAGACCACGACGCTCAACGCACTCCTCCACTTCGTCCCGGCGGAGCGCAAGGTCATCTCGATCGAGGACACGCGAGAGCTCCATCTCCCCCAGGAGAACTGGGTCCCGCTGGTGACGCGCGGCGCCCCTGCGCGCGCCGAGGATCTGGGCCGCCCGGAGTCCGGGGTCATCGACATGTACGACCTCCTGAGCACCGCGTTGCGCCAACGCCCCCAGTACCTCGTCGTGGGCGAGGTTCGGGGCCGAGAGGCGTACACGGTGTTCCAGGCCATGGCGACCGGAAGAACGTGCTGCGCGACCTTCCACGCGGAGAGCCTTCGGGCGATGGTCCATCGGATGGAGAACCCCCCGATCTCGCTCCCGCGTTCCCTCTTCGCCGCGCTGCCGCTCGTCCTCGTGCAGGCGCAGGTGCGGGTCGACGAGGCTCCGGCACGGCGCCTCCGTTCGGTCATCGAGATCGACGGGCTCGATCCCGAGTCCGAGGAGGTGGTCGCGAGCACGGTCTATCGCTGGGAACCCGACGGCGATCGCTTCGAGACGAGCGGACAGTCGCGCATCCTCGAGCAGCTGGCGACCGAACGGGGTATCGGAGCGCCGGCGGTGGAACGGGAGCTCGCCCGCCGGCGGGAGCTGCTCGAACGATGGGCCGCCTCGGTCGAACGCGATCCCGCGACCCCCGACCGGCTCGTCCGGGACCTCGCCGCGTACGCACGGGATCCGGACGGGACGCTCGCGGCCGCTCTCCCGCGCGAGGAGGCGGCGCTACCGGTCCGAGCCGACGGAGCGTTGTGACCCGGGCGGCGCTTCCCGCTCTCTTCGCCCGCCTTCCCCTTGCGGCCGGGCGGGGAGCGATCGAACTCTACCGCGAGGACGGGCTCGTGGGGCTCGCGCGAAGGGCGCGTCCCGGGTCGATCGATGTGGTCGTCACTTCTCCTCCCTACAACCTCGGCCAGCCGTACACGGCCTACCGCGACCGCAGGCCGCGAGGGGAGTACCTCGCGTGGATCGGAGCGCTGGCTCGGGCGGTCGATGGCGCACTCGCGCGACGGGGCTCGTTCTTCCTCAACGTCGGGAGCCCCTCGCGCGATCCGTGGCTCGCCTGGGACGTCGCGCGCGAGGTCGGTAGGACCTTCGTTCTCCAGAATGTCCTGCACTGGGTGAAGTCGATCGCCATCGAACGTCGGTTCGTCGGTCGCGCCGCCGGTATCGATCGCGACGTGGCCCTGGGTCATTACCGCCCGTTCGGCTCGTCGCGCTACGTTCACGGCGCCCACGAGTACGTCTTCCAGTTCACCCGGGACGGGGATGTGCCTATCGACCGGCTCGCGCTGGGCGTCGCCTATCAGGATCCCACGAACGTCCGGCGCTGGGGCTCCGGACGCGCCCGGCGGCGGTGCCGGGGCAACACCTGGTTCCTGCCGTATGCCACGATCCAGCGGC
>JAKAPG010000223.1:0-1458 GCA_021823085.1 Thermoplasmata archaeon
AAATCATGACTTTTGAACTCGAGCTACTGATGTCTGCGTAATTAGATTAACAGTCCGGCCATGGAGAGACCGCTCGCATGAAAGAAGCCCCGCATCAGGGTAGGCCGGACCCGTGTGCGCATGACGGCGTGACGGACCGCTCCCCTCAGTTCGGGGAGGTCCTTCGCACAGAGGTTCCCGAGATCGTCCTTCTTGAGATGCGCCCAAACGTACTCATCCGGATTGAGCTCGGGCGCGTACGGCGGAAGGTATTCGAGATGAAGTCGACCCTCGCTGGCCAGTACCAACTCCCGAACGCGATACGACCAGTGGGGTTGGTTGTTGTCCCAGACAAGGATCACGGGGCCGCCAATGTGTCGGAGGAGATGGAGAACGAACTTACAGCAGACCTCCGTGTCGACCGACCCCTCTTCGATCATGAAGAGGAGCTGACCTTTCGAGGTGACCGCGGAGATGGCGGAGAACTTGGGCCAGCTGTAGTGGTGGCGAAGGATCGGGGTCTCTCCTCGGAGTGCCCAAGTCTTGCGGACGAAGGGGATCAGGGAGATCGCCGACTCGTCCGCGAAGACGACGGTCGCGTCGAGCTGGTGGGCTTTTTTTTAATGGCCGGCCACCGGTGGCGGACCCAGGCCTGAACGACATCCTCATTCCGCTCGAGGGCTCGGCGCTCGGGTCGTTGCCAGCTCATGCCGAGGGTGTGCAGCAGACGACAGACGTGATCGCGGTGGTAATGGACCCCGAACTCCTGCTCGACGACATGGGCGACTCGCTTCGTCGTCCAGAGGTCAGTAGCGAACCCATACGCCATCGCGCCACGGTGCAGCAGTTGCGGGAGACGAGCCAGGGTCTTCGGGTCCGCCTTGGGCGGCCGACCGGGCCTTGGCCGCCGTCGTAAGGCGGCCTCGCCCTTGGCGAGGTAGCGGGACCACCAGATTGAGACGGCCGCCCGAGAGACGCCGAGCTCGCGGGCGATGTCGGCTCGACGCTTCTTGCCCTCCTGGATCCATCGAATCGCCTGGAGTCGTCGACCTTCGAGAGCGAGGGCATCGTACCGGGCGAATGGGGTCCCCATGGAGGACCGGGATAGATTACAACGATGTTAATCTATTTATGCAGATGTCAGTAAACGGTACGATCTTTGTCCGCCCGACTTGAAGCGACCCGCGACGGCCCCGGGACGCGGCGCCGTGGTATCCCCGCTGCGCCCACCCGCGGCCCACGGGTTCGGATAGTCTCATAATCGTTCGCTGGCTGCGGCCCGCGCTTCGAGGGCGATCGATGGCACGACCGACCCGGGTCTTCTTCGTCGCCGATCTCCACGGTTCGTCCATCTGCTTCCGCAAGTTCGTGAACGCCGCCCGGGTCTACCGGGCCGATGTGCTGGTCGTCGGCGGCGACATCGCGGCGAAAACGATGACGCCCCTCTTCGAAGAGAACGGCGGCTACAGCGTCACGGTC
>JAKAPG010000223.1:1468-3007 GCA_021823085.1 Thermoplasmata archaeon
GAGGGGGAGACACGCACCGGCCGCTCGACGGACGAGGTCGCGAAGCTCGAGGAGTGGCTGCGGGCCTCGGCTACGGTGCCCTTCCGGACGACCCGGGCCGAGTGGGCGGCGCTCCTCGAGGACCGGGCGAGGGCCGACCGGGTCTTCCTCGATCTCGAGCTCGGCGAGCTGCGCGGATGGCTCGATTGGGCGAAGGAGCGGATGGCCGGCGGAGGGGCACGGCTCCTCCTCGGCCTGGGGAACGACGACTTCACGCCGATGGAGGAAGTGATCGCCTCCGACGGGTTCGCCGAGCTTACGGACCGGGAGATCCTCAGGCTCGACGACCACCACGAGCTCCTCACGCTCCCCTACTCGAACGTGACGCCCTGGCGAACGAACCGTGAGCTCTCCGAAGAGGAGATCTCGAGACGGATCGACGACGGCGTGGCGCGACTCGAGGACCCCCAACAGGCCGTCTTCAACCTTCACGTCCCACCGCACAATACCCCCCTCGACCTCGCGCCCCGCCTGGACGAGAACTTTACGAAGGTGATGGCCCCGGGCGGTGAGCCGGACATGGTCCATGTGGGGTCGATGTCGGTACGCGCGGCGATCGAACGCCACCAGCCCCTCCTCGGCCTTCACGGCCACATCCACGAATCGAAGGGGTCCGTGACCCTAGGGAGGACCCCCGCCATCAACCCGGGGAGCGCGTATACCGAGGGAACCCTGCTGGGAGCGGTGGTGGACCTCGTTAAGGGCGGTGTCCGGGCCACGATGCTGACGAGCGGCTAGATTCGTTCACCCGACGCCGACCGTGGTGTCGACCGATGGGGTCGAATCGACCTCCTGCCACCAGGGTCCCCGGAGGAAGCCAAAGCGACGCTTCGGGGCGATCGGGGCCACGAGCGCGGCGAGTGCGTCGAGCCGTCCGCGGATCCGAGTGCGGGCCGCTTCCGGGACGGCGGCCAGGACCTGGGAGCGACCGACCATCCCAAGGTTGAGCCCGAGCGTCTTCCAGAGCCCCCAGTCGGATCCCAGCCGACGCTCCAGGACGCGCGGGGAGATCTCGCCGGGACCCTCGCCGAGCGCGTGGTCGTGCAGGAGGGCGAGGAGATCTCGGACGTCCTTCGGCTCGGGACCGATGACGACGTCGTGCTTTCCGAAGGGCTCGAGAACGCGGTCCGACACCGTCGCGCTCTCCGACTTTGGGATCCGCTGGATGAACTGCCCCTTCGCCAGCAGGAGGTGGGCGGGCGAGAGCGTCCAGCCGTTCTGCGGCGCGGCTTCGACGTCGTCGCGGACGTCGATGCGGTGGCAGAAGGAGAACTCGTCCGCCACGATGTCGAGCGTCCCGAGCGCCACCCCGGTGTCCTGTTCGCCTACGACCATGTGCCACCGCAACCGCTGACCGCCGCTCAACGAGTTGAAGATCCGGTCTCCGGGCGTCTCGAAGAACGTGAGGCCGCTGCCCTCGGTCGCGGCGACGCCCCGCAGGAACCGCTCGAACGCACGGACCTCGTCTAGGCGGGTCGCGACGTCGAGGTCGTGAAGAGC
>JAKAPG010000224.1 GCA_021823085.1 Thermoplasmata archaeon
GGGCGTCGGGTGGGAGGTGGATACCCGGGACGGCGACACGAAAGAAGCGGCTCGCGTCGTCAAGTAGCGTTAACCAACGCCTCTTACCCCCCGGCCCGGGTGGAGTCATCTATGACGCACCCCACCGCGGTTCATGCAGGCCCGGTTCCAAGGAAGCATCGGCGACTTTTTGTCGCGGTCGTGACCTTGGTGGTTGCCGCTATCGTGCTGCTCGCGCTGGTGTTCGTGCCGGCCAACTCATCGGCCAAGGAGATCCAGGTCACGTCGGCGACCGGGACCACCGCCACCTTGAACATTCCAGTAGCAGGATGGGTGACGGTTCACTTTTCTCACCCGTCGGGGACGATGTCGATGCGCTACTGGATGCAGGGGCCGGGCGGAATGATGTTCGACCACTCGATGATGGGTGGAGCGGATTCGTACTCGTTCTGGAGCTGGGGCGGAGCGTACGAGTGCGGAGCCGGCTATGCGGGCTCCGGATACGGCCCGATGTCGGTCTGGGTGAACGCGACGTGGGGAATTCTCTGATGGCGACGCTCGGGATCCCGCGCCTAGACCGCACGACGCTCGGCCCCGTCCAAACCCCGGTCGCCTGACCTTGTCGAGTCGGTCAAATCGTGTGGGTTGTACCCACGGAGAGCCTTGGGCTGGCCCCGGACAATCCTATCCGTGGTTGATAACTCAGTGATTCTTGCCTCTCTGATGACTCAACGTCTTTCGCCGGGTCTTGCTCGACGCGTACAGAAGGACTGGGATGCGATTCAACTGAAGCAAGATCGGTATCGCTTTTCCCGAATCGACCTGATGGTAGATGTTCTTGATACTCGGACGTCATCTCCCTTCACCGTTCTTGTCCGGAGTCAGTAGTGCGCCTCGCTCGCGCCGTCTCCGTCATCACCTTCCCGCCGCTGGTCGCGCTACCTACGTTCCTCATCCTTGATGCGTCACTCGGTGGGTCCGGTCGCCGGCTGCTTGTCGGCGTGTTGGCCCTGACCTTCGGTGTCGTATGGCCCATCGCGATGGCCCTCCTCCTGATTCTGCGACGACGCCCGGCGGGAATCGAGACACCGAGAGAGAGGCTGGTGTTGCTTGGTTTGGGCGCGGTCGGCTACTCACTTGGGGTGGCGACGTTAGTCGCTGTCGGTTCCCCCATCCTGATCACGCTCTTGATGTTCTGCTACGCGTCCAACACCTTGGTCCTGCTGGCGATCAATCTTTCCTGGAAGGCCAGCGCGCACGCGATGGGTGTGGCCGGACCGACCATGGCCCTCGTCTTCGGATTCGGCGCACCCGGCGCGCTCCTGTCCTTGCTGCTACCGTTCGTGGGATGGAGCCGTGTCCGGTTGAAGGCGCACACGCTCTCGCAGGTCGCGGTCGGGGCCGCGCTGGGATACGTGCTCACGGGTGCACAAATCGCCCTCGGACTACGGTTCTTCTAACTGGGGGAGTTCGATCTCGATGACCTCGTCCTGCTGGTCCTCCTCATCGTGGTCACAATCGTGGCCACGGTACTCACGATCATGCTCCTCTTGTTCCTCCGCATGGTTCGGAGGGGAAGCATGAGACTGGAGGAGGACGACGACAACCTCACCAGACTCCGACCCCGTGTGGGGATTTCTCTGACGACACCGCTGGCGATTCGGGAGACATTGAGCGAGAACGGAGATCGAGCACTGGTCGTCGGCATCGGCGACGACGACCTTCGCCGTGCCGCCGATCGGGTCTTTGCGTCGTCGAGCCCCGAGGTCGAATCGCTATGGGAACACGACGTCGACGTCTGTCGGCTCGTCGCCCGCTCTGCACGAGCCGAGAAGGGACTCCCGCAGGACCAGAACGCGGAGGCGAGTGGCAGCGGTTACGCGCCTGAGAGTCCGATGGCCCTCCCTCGCGATGACCGGTGCGGCATCGCGCGATTCGTCTTGAAGAAATCGCGCGGGATGATCCGCGCGGGGTTGTAGATGGCTCGTAACTCATCCGTCGGACCCTTCCGGACGGGGGGTCAACGTGTACGTTTCAGATGGCAGGGACAAGTAGGGCGGAGCGACGGCCGCGATAACCTGCGAGGAGAGGCTCGGACCCCGGACGGGCCCGCGACCGGAGTCACTTCAGGCCGAAACGCGCCGTGAAATGCGGCAGCCGCTCGGGCCGATAGACCAGCCGAAGACCCCGCACCGTCGCCCGCCGCGCGTATACCCGGCCCACGACCTCCGCCGCGTAGGCAAGGTGGCTCGCGGAGTAGACCCGGCGTGGGATTGCGAGGCGAACCAGTTCGAGCGACCGCGACGCACCTACGGAATCTGAGCCGAACATCAGGGCCCCGACCTCCACCGCTCGGACACCTCCTTCGCGGTAGAGTTCGACGACGAGGGCCTGTCCGGGCAGGTCGTCGTCGCCGAGGTGGGGGAGGAACCGCCGCACGTCGAGGTAGACGCCGTGCCCTCCCACCGGGTGGAAGAAGGGCACTCCGAGCTCCTCGAGGAGCCCGGCGAGATAACGGACCTGAGCGATCCGATGCTCCAGATAGTCGAGCTCTGTTGCCTCGATGAGACCCACCGAGATCGCCTCGAGGTCCCGGCGCGCGAGTCCTCCGTACGTTGGGAACCCTTCGTATAGGACCAGTGCTTCCTTCAATCGTTCGGCGAGCCGCTCGTCCCGAGTCGCGACGAATCCCCCGATGTTCACGAGGCCGTCCTTCTTCGCGCTCATCGTCGCCCCTGCCGCAAGGTCGAAGAACGCCCTCCCGATCTCGGAGATCGTCCTTCCGCTCATGCCGGGCTCGCGCTCGCGGACCAGGAAGGCGTTCTCAGCCCAGCGGCACATGTCAAGAAAGACCGGTACGTGGTGGGAACTGGCCACCCGGGCGACCGCCCGGAAGTTCTCTACGGAGACCGGCTGGCCGCCACCGGTGTTGTTCGTGATGGTCACCATCACGAGCGGTACCTTCTCCGGGCCGGCCTCGCTCAGCAGTTTCTCGAGTGCGTCGAGGTCGACGTTTCCCTTGA
>JAKAPG010000225.1 GCA_021823085.1 Thermoplasmata archaeon
CACGGGCGTGATCCTCACGAAGCTCGACGGCTCGGCCAAGGGGGGCGGGGCGCTCTCGGCCGTCGCGGTGAGCGGGGCCCCGATCGTCTTCATCGGCACGGGCGAGCATCTGGACGAGCTCGAGCGGTTCGAGCCGACCCGGTTCGTCTCTCGCCTCCTCGGGATGGGGGATATCCAGACCCTGCTCGAACGGTTCGAGGAGCTCACGGACAAGGAGGAGGCGAAGAAGGCGGCCGAGAACCTGATGACCGGCCGGTTCTCGCTCCGCGACATGCGGGCCCAGCTCGATTCGCTCGGACAGATGGGGCCGTTCTCGAAGCTCCTGTCGCTGTTCCCCTCGATGGGCGGCGCGAAGATGGACGACGCGCAGCTCTCGGCGACCCAGGCCCGCCTCAAGCGGTTCCGATCGATCCTCGATTCCATGACCCCCGAGGAGCTCGACGACGCCCACGTGATCAAGAGCGACCGCGTCCACCGCATCGCCCGCGGGAGCGGCCAGAAGCCGCAGGAGGTACGGGCTCTCCTCAAGTACTACGACGCCACGCGCAAGGCCGCGCACGGGATCGCATCGAACCGCAAGCTGCGGCGTCAACTCGAACGCCAGTTCGGGGGCACGGAGCCCCACGGCTGAGGGCGCCCACGATGGCGCTGGGGCTTGCTGAGATGGTGGCCGGTCTGCTGCTGCTGTTCGTGCTGCCCGGTTTCACCGTCACCAAGGCCGTCTTTCCCGAATGGCGGATCCGGGGCGACGAGGCGCTCCTCCGCGCCACCGAGCTCGGGACCCTGACCCTGACCGTGAGCGCGGCGCTCGTGGTCCTGGTCGGCTTCGGGATCGAGAACGGCACCGCCGCGGGCTTCGAGGCCACCTGGTCGGACCCCGTCCTCGAGACCGCGCTGGCCCTGATCGCGTTGGCCGCGTTCGCCGTCGGGTGGGTCCGCGGCGCGTACCGCCATGATCCCCCCGCCGCCGCACCGCGCGCGCCGATCCCGGGGGAGGAGGGGGCCTGGGAGCTCCTCGGCGAGCTGGATGCGCTGCGCCGGGAGGAACGACGCCTCCTCCACGCCCGGCGGACCGCACCGGCGGCCGGGCGCCCCGAGATCGAGGCCCGCTTGGCGGAGGTCCGGGCCGAGGCGGACCGACGCCGGTCCGAGCGAGCGGAGGAGTATGGCCGGTAGATCCGCTTCCTACAAGGTGGTGCTCGTCGTGCGGGGCGAGCTGCGCCTCACTCCGGGCAAGGCGGCGGTCCAGGTGGCGCATGCGGCCGTGATGCTGTACCAGGACGCCGAACGACGCCACGCTCCGGCACTGAAGTCGTGGCTGGCCGGCGGACAGAAGAAGATCGCGGTCGTGGCCCCGACGCTGTCGGACCTCGAGGAGATCCAGCGGCAGGCCCGGGCGCGGGGCATCCCGACGGTCTTCGTCGAGGACGCCGGCCTGACGGAGGTCCCGGCGGGGACCCGGACCGTCCTCGGGTTGGGCCCGGCTCCCGAGGGCGAGGTCGATCGGGTCACCGGTTCGCTCCCGCTGCTCTGACCGGACCGGCGTGCCCGGAGAGAATTCTCGATGAATCTCTATATAGGGGCGGTCGAATCGGCTCGATAGCCGGTCGGCGGGGCCGGGCGCTGGGGGAGTGGGATCGATGAAGATGTGGATCTACATCGTTCGACGTATTCTCCTGCTGGTCCCGGTGATCATCGGGGTGATGACGATCACCTTCATGCTCACCTCCGCTCTTCCGACCCAGTACCGCCTGATCTCGGCGTTCGGGGAGTCCAAGTACGGTTACACGCCCCAGGTCGACTGCTCCCGGCTGGGCCTCAACCAGACCGGGCAGTGCCCGAACCCCACGTACTACCGAGACATCCACATCCTGGGGCTCGACCAGCCGATCCCGGTGCAATGGGCCAAATATGTGTACAATAGTCTCACGCTCAATTGGTCCTATACATCGGGTCAAGGCCCGGCCGCCGGGATCGTCGGGCACTCCAGCATCCCGGTGACCGAGGCGTTCTCCTGGTACCTTCCCTACACCTTGGAGCTCGCGGCGCTCTCCCTGCTGATCATCCTGGCGCTCGCGATCCCGATCGGGAACTACTCGGCCGTCTACCGGAACCGACCGATCGACCAGGGGGCGCGGGTCCTGTCCTTCTCCGGCTTCGCGCTGCCGGGGTTCATCCTGGCGTTCCTCCTCTTGCTGGGGGCCACGATGCTCGCCGGCGGCTTCACGCCGCAATGCAACAACCTCTCGACGCCGTACTTCCAGTTCTACGGCTCCTGGCCCGTCCAAGCCTGCTTCCCCAATCAGGTGATCCCAAGTTGGATCGGACACAACTATCAGACGTCGCCGACGGGGTTCCCTACGATCGACGCCCTCATCCACGGCCAGTACTGGCTCGCAGGAGACACCCTGTTCCGGATGCTCCTGCCCGCGTTCGTCATCGCCTACGGGTCCATCGCGGGCATCCTGCGCTACGTCCGCAACAGCATGCTCGAGGTCCTCAACCTCGACTTCGTGCGGACCGCCCGCGCGAAGGGCGCCCCGGAGTCGACGGTCATCCGCCGCCACGCCGGTCGCAACTCGCTCAATGTGACGATCACCGTCCTGGGACTCGTCTTCGCCGGCTTCATCGGTGGCTTCCCGGTGATCGAGCTGGTCTTCGGACTCAAGGGGGTCGGTCTCATGCTGGCCTATTCGGTCCAGCCGCCGTACGACTACGGGATCATCTTCGGATCCACGCTCTTGTTCACGATCATCGTCGTGACGGCCAACATCATCGTCGATATCCTCTATGCCTATCTTGACCCGCGGGTGAGGCTGGGCTGACGATGGCCCAGGCGTCCACCCCTCCGACCTCGTCGGACCTGCTGACTCGGAAGCGCCCGAACCCCCGCGTTGCGCAGATCAAGCGGACGTGGTACTTCCTCAGCCGCAACTCCCTCGCCCTCGTCGGCCTCGTCATCATCCTCTTCTTCATCGCC
>JAKAPG010000226.1 GCA_021823085.1 Thermoplasmata archaeon
CGCGAGATGTACGTCGCGGACGGCGGCGCCGCCGAGGTCAGCGTGTTCAGCGCGGCGAACGGCTCGCTCATAGCGACCATTCCGGTCGGCACGAATGACTATTCTCTGGGTCTCGACCCCACGGCCGACATCATTCTTTGTGCCAATGCCGGGTCCAATAATGTCACTCTTATCGATGGCACGACGAACTCGGTAATGGGCTTCGTTCCCACGGGTCTCTGGCCCCGCTCCGTCGCCTTTGCCGCCGGGACGGGCTTCGCCATTCTGCCAGATCAAAACAGCGGAGCGGTGACCTTGCTGCGCATACGGTCAGGGCCGGTTGCATCGGCGTTCCCCGTCACCTTCTCCGAGATAGGTCTCCCAAGCGGAACGCCCTGGTCGGTTTCCCTGGGGGGCCTCGTCCGATCATCCTCGAATGCCTCGATCACCTTCGAGGAGCCGAACGGCAGCCTGCCGTTCTCGGTCGGGGCGGTCGCGGGGCTCACGGCCACGCCGGGGTCCGGCGTGTTCGTGGTGACGGGCGAGGCTGTCACCTCGACAATTGCCTTCTCGACCGCGACGTACACGGTCACCTTTGTGGAAAGCGGTCTCACAGCCGGCACGAGCTGGTCCGTGATCCTCGGGGGGATCGAGCTCACGAGCACGAACAGCTCGATCGTCGCTGAACGGGCGGACGGGGTGTATACTTACACGATCCCGCCAGTCGGCGGACGAACGGCGACCCCCTCTTCGGAGTCGATCCAGGTATCGGGGCTGCCCGTCACCGTGCCGGTCACATTCGGTTTCCCGACCTATCGGGTTTCTTTTGTCGAAACCGGCCTCGCCCTTGGGACCAACTGGTCGGTTTCGGTGAACGGCCACGACGGCTACTCGACAGGCATCTCGATGGTATTCGAGCTCCTTGACGGTCCGTACAACTTCACCGTAGCGACGAGCGCCCCTTACATATTTTCTCCGAAGACCGGGTCGTTCAACGTTTCGGGGGCCCCCTCGACGATAACGGTCACGTTCCGGGCGAGCTACGCCGTCACCTTCCATGAGACGGGTCTCCCCAACGGTACGACCTGGACCGTCACACTCAACGGAACCCCGGTGGGCTCCAGTACCGCCTCGGTCGCTTTCTTTGAACCGGACGGCTCCTACGCGTTCCGAGTATCTGTCCCTTCCGGCTATGTGGCGAACGTCACTTCGGGGGTCGAGGTCGTCAACGGGGGCCCAAGGAGCGTGCTTATTGGCTACAGTGTGCAGGTGGGTTCGTCAGGACCTCTTCTGACACGGGCGGCACCATGGATCCCCTACGCGATACTCGGCGTAGTCGCCGCCGTGGCTGTGGCGGTTGGCATCCTTCGGATGGTCCGACGGCGCCGACAAGTCCGCGAACTCCAGTCGAGCGGCGCTCCACCGGAACCTTGACTCGAGGGTGCCATAGCCTAACGGGCTGGCCGTCTTGGAGCGATCCTACCGACGGGCCGACGACGAGACGCCCCAAGGCGCCAAGCCACAGGAGGACCAAACACGACGCTCGCACTGCCTCTGGAGAACTCGGGGCCATCTCGACGGGCGATGAACTGTCAGCTTGAGGCCACGAAAGCTGGGCGATTCTCGGAACACCGATCGTATCTGTTCCCGCGGTTGAGCCGCTTCTCGTGGGGTGTCGGGTCGGGGCTCGGGTGAGGGCCCCCATCACGACCCGCAGAAACTCCTCGCCCTTTCGCCTCGTCGTCTCGTGCACGCTCTTCCGACGAGCGTACGTCCGAGCCCCCACGGCGCTCCGCATCCCCCCGCTCATCTTGCGCTTTACCCAGATGGAACGGATCGCCCTCTCGCCGGCGTTGTTGTGCCACGGAATCTCCGCGTCCCTCACGAACTCGAACCGGTGGGGCATCCGCTTCACGAGGTTCCGCGAGATTCGACGTAACCCTTCACGAATTGGCCTGACGTGGCCTGACTCTCGATCTCTGCTCGCCCGTACATAGTACTAAATCCGGGAACGTCTTCCCCTCGGGTATGGAGGGTCCCGAGGTGAGGCTGGATTCCTCGGGCTCCCTTGGCGCTCGCTGGAGGGAAGGGTGTGCGTTCCCCTCTTGTGGCCCAGTCCACGTGCCCGAGCAGGCACCCCGAGCCCCCAGGGTTTACGCCGATAGCCCGTGAGCGGCCTCACGCAGGATCTCTCCTGTGGATTCGAGGTCTCGCTGGATTACGGACCAGCTTGCGTCCCGGGGGGCGCCCGGGACCATCTCTTCCCTCCTCCTAAACGGAGGGACGAATGCGGAAGACGCCGCCGAAGTTGCCGAACCGACCCAACCGCCGAACGATGTGGCCCCGCGCCCCCGGAGCCTCCCCTCTAGAACGCCCTCTACGTCGGCATCGACGTCTCCCAGGAGCACCTCGATGCCGCCCTCGTCGACGCCCGAGGGATTCTCCTTCGGGCCGCCCAGCGCTACGAGAACACCGGCCCGGGCTTCGAGAAGCTCTGGGACGATGCCCCAGCGCTCGGCCGCGCTCCCTCGAGGCGACCCGTCGCCTACGCGATGGAGGCGAGCGGTATCTACCATCTCGGCTGCTCGCCTTCCTCCTCGAGAAGAACGCCCGGACCTGGTCGTTCAACCCGCTTCTCCTCCAGGGGGAGAAGCAGCGCCGGGTCCGCAAGACCAAGACCGACGCGCTGGACGCCGAGCTCATCGCCCAGTTCGCGAGGAGGGAAGGGCCCCAGCACCGACCCGCCGCCCTCGACCATGATTCCGCTCGTCTTCGGGAGCACTGTCGAGTCCGCTTCCGCCGCGTCGAGAAGGCCTCGGACACCGAGCGCCAACTGCGCCGGGACCTGGACGTCCTCTGCCCGGGGCTCCCCGCCGAGTTCTCCGACATCGGCACGCCGATGGCCCTCACCGTCCTGAAGGCGTTCGCGCAGGTCGCCCGCTGCTTCA
>JAKAPG010000227.1 GCA_021823085.1 Thermoplasmata archaeon
CAGGGCCTCGGCGGGGATGGGCCGCGTGAGCCTGAACTTGAAGAGCCAACCCTTGCCGTACGGATCCTGGTTGATCCACTCCGGATGATTCTTGAGCTCCGGGTTCACCTCGGTGACGACGCCGTCGCCGGGGGCGTAAACGTCCGCGACTGTCTTGACGGATTCTAGGACGAGCAACGAGGTGCCCGCCTTTGCCTCCTTCCCGACAGCCGGGAGATCGACGAAGACGATGTCCGTCAGCTGGGATTGTGCGTGATCCGTGATGCCGATCGTCGCGATGTTTCCCTCGACGCGGACCCATTCGTGCGACTTCGTGTAGGCCAGCTCCTCCGGTACCTTGGTTTCGGTCATGTTCCGAGATTCCAGCTCTCCGCATAGCGGCGCTGCGTGTCGGTCGGCTCGTCGATGGAGACCCCGAATGGCGCCAGGGCCGCGCGCGCGACCGCCACGTCGATCTCGCGGGGCACCGGGTGAACGCGGTGTCCCATGGTGGGCCCGTGCTTCGCGATGTGCTCGGCGCTCAACGCCTGCAGGGAGAACGAAAGGTCCATGATCTCGACCGGGTGGCCCTGACCCGCGGCCAAGTTAATCAAGCGACCTTCCCCCAAAAGGTAGACCCTCCTGCCATCGGGGAGGTCGTACTGGGTCACATTCGGTCGCACGGTGCGGTGGGCGACGCTCATCCCCTCGAGGTCGGCCCGGGAGACCTCGACGTCGAAGTGCCCCGAATTCGCAAGGACGCAACCGTTCTTGATGACCCGGAAGTGGTCCGCGCGGACAACTCCCGTGTTGCCGGTCACAGTGACAATCAGATCCGCCTGCCGGGCGGCGTCGAGCATCGGCATCACTCGGAAGCCGTCCATCCGGGCCTCCAGCGCCCGTACGGGGTCAATCTCGGTCACGATCACGTCGGCACCCATGCCCTTCAGCCTCGCAGCCACACCGCGGCCGCACCAGCCGTAGCCGGCCACAACGGCGACCTTCCCGGCGATCAATAGGTTCGTGGCTGTGGAGATGCCGTCGATCGTGGATTGGCCCGTTCCGTAGCGATTGTCGAAGAGGTGCTTCATCTCCGCGTCGTTGACATCGATCGCGGGGAAGCGCAGCTTCCCTTCCTTCTCCAGGGCTCGAAGGCGAGTAACGCCGGTGGTCGTCTCCTCGGTCGAGCCGCGCAGTCGGGAGACGCCCTTCGGATCGGAATGGACGAGCGCTACGAGATCCGCCCCGTCATCGATGATCACGTGGGGATCCGCATCTCTCATCGCGGCGATGCCCGCGCGGTAGTCGGCCACCGACTCTCCCTTTACCGCGTGAGCGTCGATCCCTTCGGTCCGCAGAGCGGCAACGGCATCATCGTCCGTGGAGAGCGGGTTCCCTGCGGCAAGATGCACCTCGGCCCCTCCGGCTCGAACGGCAAGGGCGAGAGCGGCGGTCTTGGCCTCGAGGTGAAGGACCATCGAGACTACGAGCCCCCGAAAGGGTCGTTCGGATTCGAACCGGTGTCGAATCCCTTCGAGTACCGGCATATGGGCCCGGGCCCATTCCAACTTCTGCCGTCCCCGCTCTACGTCACCCGGCATCCGAGGTCCGCTCGCCGACGCGGGGCGGATATTTGGGCTGGTCGGTCTCGCAATCTCATCGGCCGTCGCCAAGCCCGAGGGTATCCTCACGCGAAAGGTCCTGGCCCGGCGGTCGACCGGATTTGCCCTCAAGCCAGTCCCGATAGCTCTGATAGGCCGGCTGACGGCGCCACCATCTCCAGAATTCTAGCTCCGGATAGTCGTCCCCGAGTTCGCCGTGGGCCGCGTTCCGGTAGTGCTCGAGATGCTCGTGGTATTCGTCCCGGTCCATGACCTGCCCGAGCTTGGTCGTTCGGTTCGCCGGTGTCCGATGGCAGCCCGGGCACGTTGCGACATCGGCCGGAATCGGTCCGCCGCAGTGAACGCACCTGGCTTCGTCTCGATCGAAGTAGGTCCCGCACGTGGGGCACGTGGTAGCAGTGGCCGCTACGACCGATGCGCACTCGCTGCACTCCAGTGCGCGCGAGCGGATCCTTCGGTGGACGAGGACTGTCCCGACCGTCGCGGTCAGAATGGCCACCACGATTGCCCACACCCACCACGCGATCGAGCCGTTCCGTACCGGAGGTGGCGCGAGTGCGAACGTGCCGGCGAACACGTAGTTCGGGGAAGTCGCGTTGTTGAAGGAGGCGCGGACTACGAGGTCGTACTGGACCCCCTGGGATAGGAGCGCGCCCAGCGGTCCGTAGCGGAGGACGAACGACTTGTTCGAGGTCGTTGTGGTCGAGAGCACAATCGGCGAACCCCCGTTCACCGGAACGGCGAGAAGGGTCACGGTGGCGGCGCCACTCCCATTGAAGACCAGGGTACCCTCGGATGTGTAGTTCTCACTCGGGATCAGGATCGTGGGTGGCGGGGTGACGACGGAGAGCCGTACGCTCGACGGGCGAACCTCGATCGGGCGGCTGTCGGACACTTCTCCGCCGTTCGGATGTCCGGGTCCGCCATTCCACTCGACGAGGATCTCGACGGTCACGTTCTCGGTACCGTGCAACCCGACGACAGCCTGCGTGATCGTCCAATTGGTCGCGACCGTCAGATTGCCGTCGTTGGCGATCGACACCGGCAAGTCGCGAACGGAGTACACCGTGGCATCGACCCCGAAGGCTGCGTTGATGAGCACGATCGACGCGTTTACGTTCTGCACATAGGCGACGCCCACGTTCGTGAACGTAGCCTCGATCCCGATCGTCTGTCCGATCGATACAGAACCGGCGCCCGTTCCGGTAGCCGTGTATTCTACCGACGCCACGGCGAGCGACGCCACAGGCTCGGAGAAATTTGCGCCCAGCTCAAATTGAGGGGAGGTTGCGGTGTTGAAGCTGGCTTGGGCGAACAGGGTGTAC
>JAKAPG010000228.1 GCA_021823085.1 Thermoplasmata archaeon
GCGATCAACTGGACGGCCCAAACGTTCACGTGGAACTTCAACAACGAAATCTACGGCCAACCGCTCACGTTCTACATCACGGTCGTGGACATCTTCCCGGCCGGCACGTGAACCGGTCGCGGCGGAACTAGCCTAGCGTTACCTTTCCGCGCTTGAGAAGCTCCTCGAGCTTCTGGTCGGTCCGATCCGGTCCGTGCGGTCCGTTCTCCCTCGGGTGGCTCGCGCCGTAGGTGCGGGCTGCGGCCCGGGCCTCCTGCTGGCGCTCGCGGGAGGCGAGCCATAGGCGACGGCCCTCGGTGTCGAGCTCCCTCATCTCTCGTCCGAGCACGTCGAGCTTGTGCATGACCTCGCGCCGGGCCGCGGCCTTCTCCCGGATCTGGGCGACGACCGAACCCGCGCGAACGAGCTCGGTCCGGATCTCGTCCATCTTCCGGTCCCGCTGTCGGCGGGTTTCGTCCAGCTCCTTCGACCGCTGTCCGACCGCCTCTCGGGCCGCCGTCACGGCCGCTTCGGCCTCCTTGAGCTTCCTGCCCTGCTCGGCGATGACCGCTTCGCGCGCTTCGAGATCCTTGAGGAACTTGGTCCGCTCGCGCAGTCGGTCGATCAGCGCGTTCTCGTCCTCGATGCTCAGAGCGCTCGTCTGTTGCCGGGCCTCGAGTTCGGCGATCTCCCTGCGGACGCGGTCGGGGCGCGCCCGCTCGGCCGGGTTCATCTCCGACCGGATCTCCCGCACCCGCGCGATCGCTTCGTCCAGGCGGGATCGGGCGCGGTCGCGTTCGGACCTGAGCTGGGCGAGGCGCCGGCCCAGCTGCCGGTGCTCCTCGTGGAGACGCTCGACCTTCTCTTGCGGAGCCTGCCGGGCGTCGAAGAGCGACTTCTGTTCCGCGCTCAGCTCTCGGACCCGCTCGACCAGAGCGAGCCGCCGTTGTCCGAGAAGGCGGAGCTTGCCGTCGATCTCGCGCAGGCGGTCCCGCGTCTCGCGCTCCTCCTGGATCGCTTCTTCGGAGAGGTACGCTCGGCTGGGCACGGCCGGGAGGAGGCCTTCCACCTCACAAAAGGGCTTGCCCGGACCGAACGGGCCGACGGCGGGCTAGTTTCGCCGTGCGGCGGAACTTCTCTTCGGGGAGCCTCTGCGCGGATGCGCCACCCGGGCCGCCCAGAGGGCGGCCGGGACCGCCGCGTCGATATTGACGACCGCGATCGGCGCGCAGGATTGAAGCATCGCGTTCAGGGCGGCCTCTCCGCGACCTCCGCGACCGTAGCCGACCGATACGGGGACCCCGAGCACCGGCGCGGCCACGAGCCCCGCGACGACCGTCGGGAGGGCCCCCTCCCTTCCGGCGAAGACGATGTAGGCCGCAGGGGATCGGCGCTCGAGGACCCGAAGGGCACGGAGCAGCCGATGGAGGCCGGCCACGCCTACGTCGTAGGCCGTCACGCAACGCACCCCCAGCTCGACCAGAATCGCGCGAGCTTCCTCGGCGAGGGGAACGTCGCTCGTTCCGGCGGCCACCAGGGCCACCGCGGCGTCCGCACGATCGACCCCCAACGGGCCGGCGAGCCGGAAGACCCGGCCGCCGGCGATCGCCCGGAGCCGGAGTCCCCGTCGGGATTCGCGTCGCAGCCGACGGCGCTGGGCGAGCGTCGGGCGGGAGACGAGCGCGCCGTGTCCCCGGCGCTGCAGCCCCCAGAGGATCCCGGCCAGATGCGCTGCGCTCTTGCCCTCGGCCAGGATCACCTCGGGAATACCGACGCGCCGCGTCCGGGAGTGATCGAGCCGGGCATAGCCACCGATCCGGATCTCGGAGGGACGGGATGAGGCGCGGGCGAGCGACCGGGCCCTCGGGCGACGTGCGCGCACGCGCTCCTCAGCGGGTCGGGCGCTTAACGCGTTGCGCCATCGCCGCGATGGGACCCGCGCCCGTGAAATAGCCCGGATCGGTGGATGCCCTGTCCTCCATCATGCCCGATTTCTCACTGACGGCCGAGCAGGAGAGCCTCCGCGAGCTGGCGCGAAAGTTCGCGCGCACCGAGATGGCCCCGAAGGCCGCGGAGTGCGACAAGACCGGTCGGTTCCCGGAGGAGATCTACCGCAAGGCATGGGAGCTCGGCCTGATGAATCTCAACGTGCCGGCCGAGTTCGGCGGCAGCGGTCTGGGCGCCCTCGATCAGTGCCTCATCGTCGAGGAACTCGCCTACGCCTGCGGCGGCATGACCACGTCGATCATCGCCAACTGTCTCGCGCTGGAACCGATCCTGCTCGGGGGCAGCGCCGAGCAGAAGTCGAAGTGGCTCGGCCCCTTCTGCTCGGAGTATCATCTCGCCTCATTCTGTCTCACGGAGCCCGGCGGGGGGTCCGACGCCGCCGGGCTCAAGACCCGCGCACACAAGGACGGTTCGGACTACGTGCTCTCGGGCGAGAAGTGCTTCATCACGAACGGTCCGCACGCGTCGCTGTTCACCGTCTTCGCCACCCTCGATCCCGAGCTCCGCGCGAAGGGAGTCGCGGCCTTCGTCGTCCCGGGGGACGCGCCGGGGCTCGTTCGTGGAAAGGACGAGGACAAGATGGGACACCGGGCCAGCTCGACGAGCACGATCCGCTTCGAGGACGTGCGCGTGCCGGTCGGCCAGCGCCTTGGGGGGGAGCACGACGGATTCTCGATCGCGATGCGCACGCTCGACCAGACCCGCACTCCGATCGGCGCGCTCGCCACCGGGATCGCCCGGGCCGCGCTCGACCTTGCCGCGCGCTACAGCCTCGAGCGCAAGAGCTTCGGTAAGCCGATCGGCGAGCACCAGGCGATCCAGATCAAGCTCGCGAATATGGTCCAGGCGGTCCACGCCGCCCGCCTCCTCACCTGGCACGCCGCGTGGAGCATCGATCAGGGCCATCGCGGCACACT
>JAKAPG010000229.1 GCA_021823085.1 Thermoplasmata archaeon
AGTCCCGACGCAGCGCAGGTCAAGGCGCTGGTCGCTTCGCTGGACGGCGTCAACCTCGCGGACATCCTCGCGAAGTCCGAAGTGATGGCGGCCGCTCCCGCGGCCGCCGCGCCCGCCCCCGCCGCCGAGAAGGGCGGCAAGGGCGCGAAGAAGGAAGAGGAAAAGAAGGAAGAGAAGGGCGTCTCGGAGGAAGAGGCGGCCGAGGGACTTTCGGCCCTCTTCGGTTGAACGGCACCGCGCCTCGGGGGCCCGGATCCTCCCGCCGGAGTCGGCGGGAGGGTCCTCGAATTTTCACGAGCGCACGCGGGGACCATCGCTCCCCTTAAGTTCCGAGGCCGAGTAGGTCGACGGAGGACGGGCGGGCGTCCTTCGCTCTGAGAATGCCGGCACGAGAGTTCTGCGGCGTCGTTGGGGTGTCGCTGCAGGGTAAGCCGGCGAGTCCGTACCTCTTCCGTGGGCTCCGCGCCTTGCAGCACCGGGGACAAGAGTCCGCGGGGATGGCCACGACCTCGCACGGGAGCCTCCACCACCGCAAGGGGATGGGACTGGTCCACGAGATCTTCCACCAGGAGATCCTGGATGAGCTGCCCGGGTCCGCCGGGATCGGCCACGTGCGCTATTGCACCACCGGCTCGAGCGACCTCGAGAACGCGCAGCCGATCGTCTTCAAGCTACGCCAGGAGGACGCCGCGATCGGGCACAACGGCGATATCGTCAACTTCGAGAGGGTCAAGCACCGCCTGCAGGCCCAGGGCGTCGAACTGCTGGGAAATGCAGACACCGAGACGATGGGCCAGCTGATCGCGCTCGAGTACACGCGCACGCGGGACCTCGAGTCCGCGATCCGTCGCGCCTGTCAGGAGATCGTCGGCGGCTACGCCGTCGTGGTCATCGTCGGCTCGCGCGTCGTCGGTTTCCGCGATCCGCTCGGGATCCGGCCGCTCGTCTTGGGAGAGCTGGACGGGGGCATGGCGGTCGCGAGCGAATCGGTGGCGCTCGATCTCATGGGCGGTCGGACCTTGCGCGACGTGAAGCCCGGGGAGATCGTCATCCTCCACCACGGAGAGCTCGCGAGCTCGACGCAAATCCCCGCGGCCGGCGGGCGGGCTCACTGCATGTTCGAGTGGGTGTACTTCTCGCGCCCCGACTCGGTCGCCGAAGGGAAGCCGGTCTACGAGGTGCGCCACCGTATCGGAGAGACGCTCGCCCGCGAGGCCCCGGCTCGGGCCGACATCGTGGTCCCCGTGCCGGACTCGGCCCGTCCCCAGGCGCTCGGGTTCTCCGAGGCGTCGCACATCCCGTACGCGGAGGCCCTCATCAAGAACCGCTTCGTGGAGCGCACGTTCATCCTCCCCGATCAGCACCGTCGCGAGCTCGAGGTCCGCGTGAAGCTCCATCCCGTCCCGGGACTGCTGCAGGGGAAGCGGGTGGTGCTGCTCGACGACTCGATCGTGCGCGGGACGACCCTTCGCGAGATCGTTCAGATGGTGCGTGCCGCCGGGGCGATCCACGTGGACGTGCGGATCGGCTGCCCCCCCATCCGGGCCCCGTGCTACTTCGGGATCGACATGAAGGATCGCAAGCAGCTCGCGGCCGCCGGGCGCACCCCGGAGGAGGTCGCGCGACTGATCGGGGCGGACAGCGTTTACTACCTTTCGGAAGAGGGCCTCGTCCGCTCGATCGGGATCCGTACTGAGGAGCTGTGCCTCGGCTGCATCACGGGGAACTATCCGGTCGAGGTCCCCGAGGAGAGACACCGGTTCCAGCGCTCCCTCGAGGAGTTCTGAGACGGTGACCCCGCCGATCCTGGTCGGCCGGGGCACTCGGGTGTACCTGGTCCGGGATCCGCCGCTCTCGCCCGTGGCGCTGCCATTGCGCGGCTCGCCGGCCGAGCTGGCCCGTCAACTTCGAGGAGCGGACGACCTGCGCGCAGATCCGCCGGGCGATCCGAACGTTCTCGGCGACCGTTCGCACACGATCGCCGCCGAGACCCCGCCGCTGCTCGCGGTGCTGAGGCGATGGGGATGTCCGGGCCGCATTGCGAGCGTCGCCGAGGTTCGGGAGGCGATGAGTCGCCTTCCCAAGCTCACCGCACTCGAGTCCCGGGAGATCGCACTCGCGTCGGCGCGGCAGGCGCTCGCCGAGGCGATGCGGGACCCGACCGAGGTCCTCCTCGCGCTCGCGCGTGAGGAAGAGCGGCTCGAGGGACTGCTCGGACGGGAGCGCAACGCGGTCGCCGAGGTGACCGGGTCGGACGCCCCACGGCTGGAGGAATACGTCCGCTCGGCGGAGCGCTTCGGGGTCCAGTTCGAACACCACCACGCCGAGCTCGAGGCGCGCCTCGAATCCGCTGCCCGAGAGCTTGCTCCGATCCTGAGCGAGCTCACGGGACCCAAGGTGGCCGCGCGCCTCATCGCACGCGCCGGGAACCTCGCGGCGCTGGCCCGCATGCCGTCATCTCGCCTCCAGCTGCTCGGCGCGCGACGGCGACCCGGCCACGGTCGGGGCCCCCGGTACGGACTCCTGTATCGGGCCCACCGGATGGAGGACCTACCGCTCGCGCGGCGGGGAGCCTACGCGCGCAGCCTCGCGGCCCTCGCGGTGATCGCCGCGCGGCTGGACGCGGAGCACGTGCCCCGGGATCGCGGAGTCCTGCTCTTCTCGCGACGTGACCGGCGGCTCGGTGCACTCCAGCGGAGCCGTCGGTGAACCGCCGTCACGACCCTTCCGTAAGGAGGGGACTCCCGGCCCGTCTCGTGCGCGAGCAACGGGACGGGCGGGCAACCTGGTGGACCCGGACCGTCGGCGAGCCACCACCGGTGTACGGGGAACGATGGATCGAGCGCGGCTCCGGGACGCTCCGGGCGTGGGACCCGAACCGGAGCAAGCTCGCGGCCGCTCTC
>JAKAPG010000230.1 GCA_021823085.1 Thermoplasmata archaeon
GCGTCGTAGGTCGAGAGCGCGTTGACCGTTGTCTGCGAGGAGAACGTGAGGTTCATGCCGAACCCGCCGAGCGTCACGTTCAGCTCGTTGACCGTGAGGCCAATCGTCCCGGGCAGGTCGTAGTAGTGGTCGTACTGCGCAGAAGAGCCGAGGTCCACGCCCGCCATGATCCCTATGCCGGCCGAAACGTTGATCCAGGAGTAGGTAGCGTCGTAGCTGCCGAGGGCCTGGATCCCGAGCGCGCCGTTGAGCACCGTGAGGCCGGTGACCGTGGTGTGGAAGGATCCGATGTCCTGGACCCCCAAGGAGCTCCCGGTTGCGGTCTCCTGCGAGACCGTGGTGCCGATCGAGTCCCCGACGAATACGCCTTGGGCGCCAAAACCGGTGGAGTTGTCCTGGAAGGCGACCGCGTTCGTGTCGTCCCAGAGCACGGTCATCGGCCCGAAGGTGCCGGACACAGCGAACGACGTCTCATTCGTGACCCGGTCCCCGACACCGCCATAGATGTTGATCTCGGCCGTCAGGTTGTCAAGCGGACCGACGATAGGCGGCGCCGGCATCAACAACCCGGTCGGGAAGTAGATGTCGTAAGCGTAGTAGGTACCGAGCGGAGTATCCGGCGCCTGATAGACGTTGTTCACAGTGATCGGGGTGGTCACGCCCTGCGCCATGAACACCTCGAACGTCGCGTAGCCCCAGTCGTTCAAGTGATTGAACGAGAAGTTCGTGTTGACCAGCAGATTGCTGAAGGTGTACGGGGCGGCGGTCTGACCCGAAAGGTTGTTGTACAGGCTGAACGCCTGCGCGTTCGAGAAGGCATAGAGCGGGGCTCGCAGCGCCCCGACCGCGGTGGGGTTCGCTAGCTTGGTCAGCGCGAGCGAATAGCCGGTCGTCGTAGCGGTGACCGCCGTGCCGTTCAGCTCGGCGTAGCCGTCGGCGAAGGCCTGCACGTAATACTGCGTGGTCCACGGAGCGCCGACCGGAGGCAGGTAGGTGTTGAAGGTGCCCGAATTGCTCGTGGGAAGCCAGCTCATGTTGTCCCGAGCCCCCGCAACGAACGGGCTCGTCATCGGGGCCGTGTTGCTGACGAACACGAACCCGTAGTTCGGACTGATCGTGCCCGAGAGATGGATCGACCCCGACCCGACGGACGCCCACGGAGCGGCGTTCCAGAGGCCATACAACATCGCGGGTCCCTGGTTCAGATATTCGGTGTGCGAACTCGTCCAAGTCGCGGCGATGCCGGTCGACGTCTCACCGGTGTCCGACCCGAAGTCGTAGGCGGACGGGACATTGTGCCAGCCGCCTACCGTTACGTTCGAATACTGGAGATTTACGGAGGCGTTGAGCGAGCGGAAGACCGCGTTGTCCCCGCCGATGTCTCCCACTATGACGATCTCCGAGTCGCGGTACATCCCGTACGGTGCGGTCTGGAAGCCGTCCACGGAGAATCCCGGCGTGTAAGGAGGCGCCGGGGGCGCCTGCCAGGAGGCGCCGTCCGTGTTGTTGAAGACGACCTGGGAGGCGATGCCCGTGTACACGGTGTTCGTGCCCGCCTCCGTGATCCGGTAGCCGTAGGTGAGGGTCGTCCGGTTCTGCGCGTTCACTGACGCGTTGTTGTAGAGCTGGATCGTGACCGGGTACGAGGCGGAGCTGACCGGGACCGAGCCCTGTACGCACTGGAGGACTCCGCCGTACACATAGAGGATGTGGTTCACTCCCGCGGTGTTCTGGCCGCAGGCCGAGTAGATCGAGTTATACCCGAAAGAGAAGCCGCTGCCGACCGAGACGTTCCAGGTATCCTGGACGAAGTGAATGCCGGTGTCGTTCCAGTTCACGACGTTCTGGGCCCAGAGGAAGCCCTGGTCGCTCACGCCGGGCATCGTGATGTTCGTCGCCACGGTGTTGAGCTGGACGCCGAACTCCCAGACGCTCCCGACGTTTCCCAGGTGCGACCCCTGGGGCTCGATCAGACCGGTCGAGGCGGGGTCGGTCACGTTCGGGGCGGAGGTGAAGGTGATCTGCCCGAGGAAGTTGGAGGCATTGTACGAGTAGGTCTTCGCGCCGAGTCCGTAGTCGGCGAGACCGAGCGGGGCGGGTTGCGCCGAGTAGGCGGGATTCACTTGGGCGGTCGGAGCGGCACTCGTCGCGTGCTGGAGGATAAGCGAGTTAGGATAGGAAGCAAGAGGAGCCATCGTTTTTGTCTGGTGGGTAAGCGACTTGATCCACGGCGTGTTTTGAAGATCGGCCGGGATCGAGGAGGGAGAGATCACAGGTGCGGAGGATCGAGTACCGTAGGGAGACGTTAGCGCCGAGTTTACGGCGGTCGACGTACCGCCGGTCGCCGGCGCGAGGCCCGCGTTGGAGAGCGCACCGCTGTGCGCCCCGGCGGCCAGGAAGGTGCCGCCGGGCAGCACCATCAGGGCCGCGATCGCCAAAACTATCGGTAGAACCCAGACCTTCTTCGATGACACGCTCGGCGTCGTCATGTTGGACGGCGACCATACTTATGGCTATATAAACCTCCCTAACGTTTTTGGAGCTATATCGAGCGGCCCGCACGTGCGCGCCAAGGGGACGCGGTGCGACGGTCGTCCCCTACGCTCGTGGGTCGCGGACCCCGGGGTCGGGCACGCGAGGCGGCCCGGCTAGCTTGGCGCACGACGTGGGCGGACACTGGTCGCGGTAACGTACTCCACCCCATCGTACGGCGGCCGTGTTGGGTCGCCGGACCCGATCGCCCCCGGACGTCGAGGGCTGCCTCGACGTCGGCCGGCCGCTAGGCGTCGTCCGCGGCCTCGACGACCCGTTTTAGGTCCACGACCGGGGTCCCGTCGATCGCTTCAATCGCCCGGACCCGGAGCCCCTCCTTGCGGACCTCGAGGACCTGG
>JAKAPG010000231.1:0-2507 GCA_021823085.1 Thermoplasmata archaeon
CCGCTGCGGTGGGTACCGACCAGTAGTACTCGGTACGCCCGCTCGCCTCGTCTCGCCAGGTCCGGAAGGTCAACGCAGAGGAGCCGGTCCTCTGCAGAGCCAGATAGTACGTGCGGAAGGCCGTGGCTAGGGCGAGGGAGGTTGCGATCGGGAGGCGTTCCGGAAGGTCCACTGTTTCCGCGAAGATCGGCTTCGTCACGCTGCCCTCCTTCGCGCCGGCGTACGGCACGGGCCCGACAGCGGATTCCAACGCAACGGGAGGATGAAAGAGCCACCTTCGACGCTCGGCGGTCACGGCGGCCCCGCGTGGAGCGTGAAATCGAGCTGACATACGCCCTACATTCTCGGACGACCACGACCGCCCTGCCGGGGGAGCCTCGGCAGGACGATCGCGTATGCGCTACGACCCGCAGTCGAGACGTCGCCGCGACACGCCCGCCGCGAGGAGGGAACAGGCCGTAGCCGCCTCCCGAGCACTCGGGGATCGTGCAACTGGCCCTCGAGCAGGGTATGCGATGGCCGAACCCACCAACCCCGTCCCACCCCGCGCCCCACCTCGAGCCCTTCCGGGCGACGGTACCGTCGAAAGCCTGCCGAAGACCCAGGAGGTCGCGATCCCGCTCGGGCGGGGGGAGATCCGTGGCGACCTCGCGCTACCCTTGGGATTCTTGGGGACCGTCGTATTTGCCCACGGGAGCGGCAGCAGTCGAAAGAGCCCTCGGAATCGTTGGGTCGCCGCAGAGCTACAGACCTCGGGAATCGCGACCCTTCTCTTCGACCTGCTAACTCCGCAGGAGGAGCAGAGGGATCTGGTGACCGGCGAGTATCGATTCGACATCCCTCTGCTCTCCGGCCGCCTCCTCGGTGTCATCGATTGGGTTGCCCAGTGGGGCGATACCCGAGGGACCCCGGTGGGCCTCTACGGGGCGAGCACCGGTGGGGCCGCGGCTCTCATCGCCGCGGCATCGCGGCCCGATTCCGTGCGTGCGGTGGTGCTTCGGGGGGCCCGGAGCGATCTCGTCGGTACGAGGGTGCGGGATGTCCTTTCCCCCACGTTACTTCTGGTGGGGGGACGCGATCCCGAGATCCGAAGACTCAACGAGGCCACGTATCGGGAGCTCGTCGGTCCGAAGAAGATAATCGTGATCCCGGGCGCGACGCACCTCTTCGAAGAGCCCGGCGCGCTCGAGGAGGTTTCTCGCCGGGCCCGGGAATGGTTCCTTACCTTCCTACCCGTACACAAACCGGCGTGAGTGGAATCCGTGGCGCGCGCGGCCGCGTCGATGCGCTCGTGGACGAGGGCCCGGCCCACGAAAGAGTGCCGTCTGGCCGTTGCCGCCGTTCTGGAGAAAAGTACCCACACATCCGGCATGGGTTGGCGGCTGACGACTCCCTCCGGACCCGGGTCGATCGGCACGGCGACGCACCAACAAGAACGGACACTCATCGCCGCCGAGCTCGCGGCGGTTCGCAATGGGTTGATCGCGGCACTGCGTGAGGGATGCCGGCGGCTTCGAATCCACGTTCCTAGGCCCGCTACGGCCCGCGTCCTCGCGGAGGAGGAACCTCTCGCATACCGACGAGCCACGCGCGCGGTCCATCGGATGAAACCCCTGATCGATCAATTCGAGTGGCTTCGTGTGGAGCCCTCTGTGTCGGAAGACCACGAACTCAACTTGGCCGTCGCTCGGGCGCTCGACGCTGGCCTCCATCGGGCGGCGGAGCGGGAGGAACTCCGGGAGCAGGCCTTGGAACGGGTGATAGAACGGGCGAAGGACGTTCGGCTTGAAGAACGGGACGGGCGTTGGATTGCGAACGGCAGGTACCGTGTCCAGCTCAATCCAATGCAATGCGAATGTCCCGCCTGGGCCGCACGCTGGGCTCGGACACCATTACCGGGACGTCGGGCGCGGCGCCTCCCCTGCAAGCACATCATGGCGCTGGCCCTTCGGCGCGGGATCACGGTACCCTCTCAACTTATGGCGATGGCCCGGAAGGCCGCGACCTGAGAGCGCGCATGCCAATCTCGGCAGTCCACGGGTTCGCAACCTCTTCCGGTCGAGCGACGTGGCAGAAGGCCCCACCCTCGTGGGGACCGGGATGCGGGCGTTGTCAGCCACCCCGGTCGGTGTGGTCGGAGTGACGGTGGTGTAGACCTAGGCCACCGGGATTTTCCGCGCGGGCTCGGGGTGGTCCTTGGGCACGGTCACGGTCAGAACACCGTCCTTGTACTTCGCCGAGATCTTGTCCGAAACGACGTCTTCGGGGAGTAGGACGCTTCGGGAGAAGCCCCCGTAGGCGCGTTCGCGAGTGACGTAGTTCTTCCCCTTCTCTTCCTTCTCCTGCATCCCCTTCCCCTCTACCTGCAGGGTTCGCCCCACAGGGGAAACTTCGATGTTTTCCTTGCGAACGCCGGGAAGATCGGCCCGGACCTCGTAGAGGTTCCCCCTGTCCACGACGTCCGTGGGAGCCACGAGCCAGCGACTCCCGGGTCCGCCCTCGAGCAG
>JAKAPG010000231.1:2517-2882 GCA_021823085.1 Thermoplasmata archaeon
GGTCGACATACTCTTCTCCTGCAGCCCCGCTGACGATTCGGATGGATCGCCCCATGCCCGGATCGTGATCGCGACCGAGAAAGTCCCTCTCGATTTGGGGATCGACCCCGCTCTCCACGCCGTCTACCAGTCGACGATCATGGTTCGTGCAGCGAGCTCTCCGGGCGCCGGGAGCCTCCCGTGCCGAACGCGATTCATGTTGACGACATATTCATAGCCTCGTCCGGGCTCGAATGCCGATCCGAACATGTGCGCAGCCCGCAACCGTCCTCGCCCGCCCGTTCGGGCCCCTCGCGGCGCGAAAAGCGCTTCCACGAAGTCCGATGCCCCGCCGCTGCTCGAGCTACGTCTGGATCGCCGACGAG
>JAKAPG010000021.1 GCA_021823085.1 Thermoplasmata archaeon
AAATGGGTGCCGTGCAGCCTTCCACGTAATGCACCTTCGCGCCCTTGTCGGCGATGATGAGCGTGCGTTCGAACTGGCCGACGTTCTTCGCGTTGATGCGGAAGTAGGCCTGGAGCGGGATGCCACAGTCCACCCCCGGAGGGATGTAGACGAAGCTGCCGCCCGACCAGACCGCACTGTTCAGCGCGGCGAACTTGTTGTCGTTGTACGGAACGACCTTTCCGAAGTACTTCCGGACGATCTCGGGATGCTCCCGGACGGCCGTGTCGGTGTCGCAGAAGAGGATCCCCTTCGCCGTGAGGTCCTCGCGAATCTTGTGGTAGACGGTTCCGCTGTCGTACTGCGCCCCGACCCCACCGAAGAACTCTCGCTCGGCCTTGGGGATTCCGAGGCGCTCGTAGGTGTTCTTGATGTCGGCCGGCAGGTCGTCCCAGGTCTTCTTCGGGGCGTCCTCCCCGAGAGGGGCGGCGTAGTAGGTGTAGGAATCGAAGTCGATCTCGTCCAGGCTCGGACCCCAGTCGGGCATCGGCCGCTGGACGAAGTGCTCGAAGGCGCGAAGGCGGTACTCGCGCATCCAGTCCGGCTCGTGCTTCCAGTCCGAGATCTGTTCGACGATCTCTCGGGTGAGTCCCTTGGCGGTCCGGAGCTTGTAGGTCTCGGGGTTCTTGAAATCGTACCGCGTATAGTCGAGCGGAGTGAACTCCGTCGTGCTTTGTGCCATCGCTCGCCTCGTCGATAATTCCATCACGTCAGTGTATTTAAATAAGTCGTAGCTCGCGGCGGGAAATCGCCGGGTCAACCCAAGGGCTAGCGCACGGCACCGGCCGCGGGAGCGGAGACTCCGCTCGGCCGGAAGCGAGCGCGGATCCGGAGCAGGGTGTCGAAAAGCCGTTCGATCTCGGAGGAGGTGTTGTAGAGGTACGGGCTCGCTCGGACCATCGCCGGGACGCCGAACTTCTCCATCAGGATCTGGGCACAGTGCTGCCCTGCGCGGACGGCAATCCCGTCCGCGTCGAGCAGGCTTCCGATGTCGTGCGCATGTATGCCGTGCAGCGTGAAGGAGAAGACGCTCTCCCGGCCCTCGACGCGCTGGGGTCCGTAGACTTTCATCGATTCGCCCAGGCGGTCGTGAGCCAGGTCGAGGAACTGATGAGCGAGGTCCCGTTCGTGCGCGGCGAGGTCGCTCCATCCGATCCCCTCCAGGAAGTCGAGCGCCACGCTGAGCCCCACGGCCCCGGCGATGTTGGGCGTGCCGGCCTCGAAACGAGCGGGAGGATCGCGATAGGAGATCCGGTCCCGTTCGACGCGCTCGATCATCTCCCCGCCCCCCATCCAGGGAGGCAACTCGTCCAGGAGCGCCTTCCTTGTCCAGAGAACCCCGATGCCGGTCGGTCCGAGTGTCTTATGACCGCTGAAGGCCAGGAAATCGGCCCCGAGGTCGCGCACGTCCAGAGGGAGATGCGGCGCGGACTGGGCCGCGTCGACGACAACCAGCGCGCCGGCGCGATGCGCCACATCCGCGATCTCGCGGACCGGCACGATCGTTCCCAGCACGTTCGACACGTGGGGGAGCGTGACGACCTTCGTCCGACCATCCCAGAACGGTTCGAACGCGGCGGGAGGGAGACGGCCATCCTCGTCGACCTTCGCGAACTCGAGCTCGGTCCCATGATAGACCCGCAGCATGTGCCACGGAACGATGTTCGAGTGATGGTCCATCTCGGTCGCGACGATCCGGTCGTCGTGGCGGAGCCGACTGCGCGCTAACACGTTCGCGACGAGGTTGATCGACTCGGTCGTCCCGTGGGTGAACACGATCTCGCTCGGGTCGTCCGCGTGGAGGAAGCGGGCGACGCGGGCCCGCGCATCTTCAAAGGCGTTCGTTGCCTCCTCGGCGAGTCCGTAGGCCCCGCGGTGAACGTTGGAGTTGAGCTCGGAGTAGTACCGAACCTCGGACTCGATGACCGAGCGCGGCTTCTGCGAGGTCGCTGCGGAATCCAAGTAGGCGAGAGGGTGGCCGTGAAAGCGCCGGCTCAGGATCGGGAACTCTGCCCGCAGCCGGTCCACGTCCATCGTTCTCGCCGGCCGACCGTCGTGGGCGCCTCGCGCTTTAGGTAGAGACCGCCGCACCGGGGCGCACCCAGTCGTACCCCTTCGCCTCGAGCTCCTCGGCGAGCTCCCGGCCCCCCGAGAGCGCGATCTGGCCCTCGACCATCACATGGACCCGATCGGGCTTCAGGTACTTCAGTATTCGCTGGTAGTGCGTGATCAGGAGGACCCCGGAGCTCGGCGTGTGAAGCTTGGCGACGGTCTCTCCTACGTCCCGGACCGCATCAATGTCGAGCCCGGAATCGGGTTCGTCTAGGATCGAGAAGATCGGATTCAGGGTCGCCATCTGGAGAACTTCGTTGCGCTTCTTCTCTCCCCCCGAGTAGCCTTCGTTGAGCGAGCGCTTCAGCATCGACTCGTCGATGCCGAGATAGCCGAGGTGGGCCTTGAGGTCATGATCGAAGGCCGCGGTGTCTGCGGTCTCGGCGGTGTGCCGCTGCATGTATGCGGTCCAAAGAAACTTCGAGAGCGAGAGGCCGGAGACCTCCTGAGGGTACTGGAACCCGAGGAAGAGGCCCGCGCGAGAGCGCTGTTCCACGGGCATCCGGAGAAGGTCCTTGCCATCCAAAAGCGCCTGCCCGGCGGTCACTCGGTACTTCGGATGGCCCATCAACGAGTAGGCGAGAGTGCTCTTTCCCGAGCCGTTCGGACCCATCAGGGCGGTGATCTCTCCGGAGCGCAGCGTAAGGTCGACCCCGCGAAGGATCTCCTTTCCTGCAACGTCGACATGGAGTCCCTTGATTTCGAGCGTGTGCGCGACGTGCGCCGGCTCCGCCATGGTCGATTCGGCGCATCGAGAGAAGGAGTTTATTTAAGCATGGCGCGGTGAGTAAATCCCTAAATGGAGGGCGAGCCATATGTCCGGACGACCGAGCAACCCCATGGTAAGCCGAACGAACCCCGAGGTATTGGAAGGGACGCGGGGTCGGATCCTGGAGGAGCTCGCATCCGTGCCTTGCACGGCGCGCGACATCGCCGCGATGCTCGGCATCCGCGAGAGCGCCGCCCGGGGTCATCTCGAGCGGTTGGAGCTGAGAGGCTACGTCGCTCCGGCCTTTGTCCGGGAAGGCGTGGGGCGGCCTCGAAAGCGCTACCACTTGACCGGTGAGGGCCAGGAGCTCTTCCCGAAGAAGTACAACCTGCTTCTCGATGCGCTGATCGAGCAGATCCTCTCGACCCAAGGTGAGAGCGCGGCGCGCATGCTGCTCGCCGAGGCGGCCCGACGGGTGGCGCGGTCGATCACCGCGAACATCCCTCCCGGGGGCACGACCGAAGAGCGAACGCGCCGCCTCGTCCGCGCGCTGAACGATTTCGGCTTCGGCTGCTCGATGGAACGGATGCCCGACGGATCGACTGCGATTGTCCGGACGAACTGCGTCTTTCGGCGCAACGCGCTCTCGCACTCGTACCTGATGTGCAACGTCTTCGATCAGCATCTCACCCAGGAGCTGCTCGGCAAGGAGCCGGTGGATCTCCAAGAGTCGATCGCGCGCGGGGGACTGCGGTGCACGCACCTGATCCACCTGCACTAGCGGAATCGGCGAGCGGGGGGCGGAAGGGAACCACGTTGCGGGCACGCGTCGCAACCCCGTCGCATGCGCAAAGGCGCGCCCAGTGGAACGGGCTCGGCCACGACGAGATCGTCCGTTACAGCCGGCACCTGCTCCTCGGCGAGGTCGGAATCGAGGGCCAACGCCGGCTTCGGGCATCCAAGGTCCTCATCATCGGCGCGGGGGGTCTCGGGTCTCCCACCGCCCTGTACCTCGCGGCGGCCGGCGTCGGGGAGATCGGGCTCGTGGACTTCGACCGCGTCGACGCGTCCAATCTTCAGCGGCAAATCCTCTACACCACCGCGGACGTAGGCGAACGCAAGGTCGAGGCCGCGCGAGACCACCTTCGCGCGCTCAACCCCGGAGTCGTTGTGAGGATACACGAGACCACGCTCTCCCGGGACAACGCTCTCGAGATCCTCCGCCCGTACGACGTCATCGTCGACGGGACGGACAACTTCTCGACCCGCTACCTGGTCAACGACGCCTGCGTTCTGCTGGGGAAGCCGAACGTCTACGGTTCAATCTACCGGTTCGAGGGGCAGGCGACCGTCTTCGACGCTCGCGCCGGGCCCTGCTACCGTTGCCTCTTTCCCGAACCCCCTCCGCCCGGGGCCGTTCCTTCGTGCGGCGAGGCGGGCGTTCTCGGCGTGCTGCCCGGATTCGTAGGTATGGTACAGGCGACCGAGGCCGTGAAGCAGATCCTGAAGATCGGGGAGCCCCTCGTCGGTCGGCTGCTCCTGTACGACGCCCTCGCGATGCGCGTGCGCGAGCTGACGGTCCGTAAGGACCCCGATTGCGTGATCTGCGGCCCTACGGCGACTCAGCACGAGCTGATCGACTACCCCGCGTTCTGCGGAGTGCGCCCGTCGGACTCGGGATCCGTCGACCGGCCCGAGATCACGCCCGGGGAGCTGCGGACGGCGCTCCGGGGATCCGAACCTCCCCTTCTCGTCGATGTGCGCGAGCCCGGTGAGTGGGACATCGTCGGCCTCGAAGGAGCCCGCCGGATCCCGAAGGATGAGCTCGCCGAGCGCCTCGACGAGTTCGTGGGCGCCTCTTCGCTCGTCCTCTACTGCCACTCCGGGCGTCGCGGCGAAGAGGCAACCGACCTTCTGCTCCGCCTGGGGTTGCGCAACGTCCGCAACTTGAAGGGCGGCATCGACGCCTGGGCGAAGGAGATCGATCCCTCGCTCCCGCGCTACTGAGCCGGACCGCGTCGAGCCTCAGCCGCTAGCGCGGGGCGCCAGGGCCGGCGTCGAGGGAGCCTCGATACGAGCGCACCCTCCGGGAGAGCTCGCGCAGAAAATCCTCAGGGTGCCGGGGCGTGATGAAGAGAGGGACCGACCCCGCGTAAATCAAGATCCCGTTCGAGCTCGTCTGCACGCTGTCGAAGTCGCCCACCAGCGGGCTCCACATCCGGCCACGGTACCCCCACGATCCGAAGAATCCCGTCGGGGAGAGTTCGCGCAGGGTCGCGGGCCGGATGCTCCGAACCTCCTTGAGCTGGATCCGGCGCCCTCCGGCGATTCGGAACGCAGTCAGGGAGTCCGCATCCATCCAGTACGTCGTCGAGACGTAGCGAACGAGAAAAAAGAGCAGGAGAGCGAGGATGAAGTAGAGGGCGTAGAGACTGACCGTCGAGCCGCGAAGGACGATCACGAGAAGGAACGCGAAGAATACGTAGATCCCGACCACGGCCCAGGAAAGCTCCGCCCCGACGGCGTATCGGCCGGACGGGTCGAGGGGGGGTTCGGTGGCTCCCGATCCAGCGCTCGGCCCCGGAACGTCCATGTCGCGGTGTACCGGGAGGTCGAGTTAAACAAATCGGAGGGCGCGTTGCATCGGACTGCGATTCGGCCCGGGCGCGCGCGGGCTCTGGATGGTGCGCGAATCGGCCGCCGAGAAACCACCTGCACAAGCGCGGCGACCCACGCCCACCCGGTGGGTGGGGTTCGTGGGACACCCCGCGGACCGCCCGGGCACGCTCGCGGACGCCTTCCTGCGCTCGCTCGAGCCGTCGGAGCTCGACGACTGCCTAGTGCCGCGTCCACCAGCGGTGTGCGGGACGTGAGTTCGTCACGCAGTGGACCCGATTGAGCCTCCGGATGGTCAATCGGAGGTGCTCGTTCGCCTCCTCCCAACTCGTGTAGTTCGACCCCGTGAAGGTCCACCTCCGAATCGTCCGGAAGTGGGTCTCGATCGGGTTCAGATGGCTCGCGTTCGTCGGTGTGGGGACGAAGGTGATCCGTAACCTCTGGGCCTCCGCCACCGCCGCGGGCGTGGTGTGCGTGGAGAGGTTGTCCTGAATCAGGTAGATGCGACCTCCCTTCGGATACCTCCCCCGGACCCATTGGAGGAATCGGACGTATCCCTCGCCGCTCTTCGAGGAGGTGAGGTAGCCGCGGAACCGACGGTGGTAGTAGTCGTAGGCCCCCATCAGGTAGCGAACGCCCCCGAGCCGCTGGTACGTCGCCGGCACTCGGTCGGGGTGCGCGGACCGAGCCCAGGTGTGGCCCCCATAGGGCTGGAGAGAGATCGGTCCCATCTCATCGACGGATACGACGATCGGGGGATTGTGCTCCCGATTGGTAAGCTCGTTCAGCCGACGTAGTTTCTCGGCGAACTTCGGGTCCTTCGAGCTCTTCCAAGTCTTGACGGACTGGAATGTGACGGACTCCTCGACGAGGATCTGCCGCAGTCGTTCACGACTAATCGATTCGACCACCCCCTCGTAGACCAACGACTCTCGGAGGAGGTCGAGGGACCAACTGGTCGGGGCCTGCCACCCATGGTCCTTCGGTCGAGCGAGGGCGAAGCGGACGATCGCCTTGCGGATCTCCGGGGGGAACTTCGGCTCGGGTCCCGGGCTCTTCTTCGGGTAGAGGGCATCTCGACCGAGTCGATTGTAGTCCTTGATCACCCGACGGACCCAGTCCTCGCTCCAGAGGACCAACCCCGCGATCTTCGGCGGAGAGAACCCTTGGTAGGAGTGGAGCACGATCATCGCGCGCTTGACGACGGTGGGGTCGTTGGAGCGCTTCACCAATCGGCTGAGGGCCTGGCCCTCCTCGTCGGAGAGCTCGCGGACGCGGAGCATGAGGAGGGGGCATCGCCTCCTCCGGGAAAGTACTTCCGCTAGAGTTCAGGAATCCCGAACTCTCCCACTAGACACGGCACTAGAGCCTCTTGTGGGGTCGCCTCGAGCGTCGCGAAGTAGACACCGAGCGGACGGCCGTGGGGTTGGATCGAGAAGGGAACGCCACTGAGAACTTCGATGGGTGCTGGGGGCGATGCACGTCATCGCGGCTTTCGATCGACACGCGGCTCTCGTTCGACAGGATCCGCACGCCCTGTTGGCCACTCCTCTCTCGGTGTACCATGAAATTACTCCGGATCGGGACGCCCCGCCGAGACTCGGGGCCCGCGCGCGCTGGGAGGGGCTTGGACGGTGCTGGCGAACCCTTGGGGCGTACCGAGCGCCGTCGGCGTACCGTCACCGGGCCCGCTGGGAGAGGACCCAGGAAAAGGTGCTTCGCAAGGTCGATCAGTGGAGGGGTACCCTCGGGCACGGACCGCCCGGAAGGGCCCGGAAGTCGCTTCTCCGCAAGCCGATCGAGTTGATCCCGAAGGACGACCGTGGTACCTTCGAGTATGCGATGGGGTGGAACGGAGGGAGGAGAAGCTCTAGCCCCGCTGCGAGGTTCCCCGGCAGGCGGAGGTCCGCCCCCCGTTCGTCCTTAGGGCAAGCAAACCGGATCACGGACCTCGGCCACTCGACCCTTTCCGAGGGGGAAATGGTCCGCGAGTACGTCGCGCGATGGAAAACGGGGGAGGGCCTTCAGTGGCGGAAGGACCGTTTCGTGCCCTCCGTCAAACCGGTGTGAGTCGGAAGTGACGCGTCGGCTCCGGGCCACGCGATCGTGTGTGCGCCGGGGCGGATGCTGCTGCGCTATCTCCAATGGGAGATCTCGCGATGCCGGATCTATCGATGAAGGAACCCATCGAGGTCCCGGGGTCGATTCAAGTGGTGGTGGTTCGCATCGGGGATGGTCCTCCGGACCTCGCGGTCGAGGCGAGGAATCGCCATCCGGCTCGGGCGTTCGAGATTCTGCGGCTCGGGTCACTCATCCCGAAGTAGCGCGAGTTCGGTCGATGGCCGGGGTTAGGTCACTCCCGTCGGGAAATCGCAACTTCTGTCCGAGGTGGGTCGGACCGGAACCGTCCCGTGCCGCGACTCTACCTCGGCGTCCCGGTCGAAGGACCTCATCGGTCGCACGGCCACGGTGGCCCCGCACCGGTGCGGTATAAGCGGCTTGACCCGTTGCTTCGTAGCGTGCCGGATGAGCATGCTTAGTCTCCCACTGCCTCCGCGACCGGGCACGTACCGAGCTTGAGAGCGTCGATCGGCCGCACGTCCGTCCGCGCGCTGTCGGGACGGGGGTGCGTGGCGCAGCGAGCGCTTCGAACCGGCGCACCGCGCAAGCGCCCTGCGACAGACCGAGCCTAGGGAGCGACGGGTGCCGATCCGGACGCGCGCACCGGCCCGAGAACTCGATCTTCCCGGATCATTCGGGAGAACGGGCACGGGTAAGGAAAGTTGAGGGAGGGCATGACGTCGACCGTTGCGTATCCGATTGCGTTCCGGGATGAGAAGGATGGGGCGACACTCCTAAAAGCGCGCTGGCACGCCTCCCCGGCGCCCCGTGCATTCCTGCTGCTCGAACGCGCACGGCCGTGCTCCGGTAGGGCCACCGCGCTTCAGTGGGATGCGATCGAGCACTTCTTCGGACGGCGGGTCCACCAACTCTTGCGTGCCCCCCCCACCGGGCTCCGGTGCCCCGCCCCGGGGCTGGAACACGAGCAGCGGCGGCTTGCAACGGCGACCCAGATCCACGGATCCGGGCTCGGTCCGTGAGGCGGACGCACGAGATGGAGATGGTTGGACCCCCCGGCTCTCCCGGGAGAACTGGAGTCGGGATGCCCGCAGGTCGCGAGTCCGATCCCTCGTCGAACTTCGCGGACGCACCGATGCTGATTACGTGGGAGCTTACTCGGGCCTGCGCGCTCCGTTGCCGCCACTGCCGAGCCGCGGCGATTCCGAACCGGAATCCGGGTGAGCTGAGCTTCGACGATCTTTCCCGGGTCCTGGAAGAACTCTCTACCCTTCGCGCTCATCCCCCCCTCCTGATCTTCACGGGAGGAGACCCCACCGAGCGGTCCGACCTGATGAGGATCCTCGAGCGATCCGTGTCGCTCGGTCTCACCACGGCGGTGGCGCCGAGTGTCACCCCGCGCCTTACCGACGAGGTCATCGCCGCTTGGTCTCGCGCAGGAGTCCACGCAGTCTCGATCAGCCTTGACGGACCCGCCCCGGAAGCCCACGATCGGTTCCGAGGGATTCCGGGAACATTCGCAGCATCCCTAAAGGCCGCGCGCTCTGTCGTCGCGCACGGAATGCAGCTTCAGATCAATACCTCCGTCTGCCCGGAGACCTATCCCACCCTCGCGGCGACCGGGGCCCTCGCCCGGGAGCTCGGCGCGCGTCGCTGGGAGCTCTTCTTCGTGATCGGCACGGGGCGGGCTCGCGACCTGCCGTCGCTCTCCGCGGAGAGCACGGAAGAGGCGCTCGTCTGGCTCGCGCGCCAAGTGCCGACGGCTCCCTACCGGATCACCACCGTCGCGGCCCCCCAGTTTCGACGGGTGCGAGACCAGCTCGCCGCGCCGGGGACTTGGACCGGCGGACCCGTGATCAAGGAAGGCCGCGGGTTCGCGTTCATCGATCACCTGGGCAACGTGGCACCGAACGGCCTCCTGCCTCTCGCCGCGGGGAACGTGCGAGAACGGCCGTTTGCCGAAATCTACAGGGACAGCCCGCTCTTCCGAGCGCTCCGGGATCCCGGTAGGCTTCGTGGGCGGTGCGGCCGCTGCTCCTATCGGGAGGTCTGCGGCGGCTCGCGAGCGCGAGCCTACGCGGCCACCGGGGATGTTCTCGCGGAGGATCCGGCGTGTCCCTTCCGGCCGGAGGGGGCCGCGGCGTGAGCTCCGCCGGTCCCCGTCACGTGCTCCTGATGGCCCACGGGGCTGCCGAGTCGATCTCTGAGATTCCCGACTACTACACCCACGTGCGAGGGACTCCACCGCCTCCGGCGCTCCTTAGCGAGCTCACGGAGAGGTACCGATCCATCGGTGGCTCCTCTCCCCTCCGAGCGATTACCGGACGGGTGGCTGCACAACTGCAGACGGAACTCGACCGACGATGGGGAAACGATCGGCTTCGGGTACGGTTCGGATTCAAGCATACCCCCCCGTTCATCGAGGAGGTCGTCGCGTCCATCGTCGGCGACGGAGCGACGGACATCCTGGCCCTCGCGTTGGCGCCGCATTACTCGCGGTTTGCCCTCGAGGGATACCGGCATCCGATCGTCACCGCGCTAGAGGAAGTCCCTACCCCGCCCCCGTTCCGATTGGTGCCCAGCTGGCACCTCGAGCCTGCCTTCGTCCGATTGTGGTCCGACCGGCTTCGGGCGGCGTTGGACCGCCTGCCGCCGTCGTTTCGGTCCGAGGCCATGGTCTACTTCACCGCCCACAGCCTGCCCGAGTCGATGATCCGAGGGGGAGATCCGTACCCGGTCCAGCTTACCGAAGGCGCCATGGCGATCGCCGAGAGCGCGGGTCTCTCGGAAGGGGCGTGGAGCCTGGCTTGGCAAAGCGCGGGGCGCACCCGGGACCTCTGGCTTGGTCCCGACCTCAGGGAGGTGCTCCGGCAGGATAGTGCCCGCGGGCGACGCGCCGCGGTCGTCGTGCCGCACGGCTTCGTCTGCGACCACCTCGAAATCCTCTACGACCTCGACATCGAGGCGCGCGGCGTCGCCGATGCTCTCGGGCTCCGATTCGAGCGCATCCCGATGCCGAACGACGATCCCCGGTTCGCGTCGATGCTCGCCGATGTTGTCGACCGATGGAACGGATCCTCCGATCCATGACCTCGCCCAAGTCGGGCCCGCCGGAGGAACCCCCTCACGTGGTCATCGTGGGCGGAGGGATCGCCGGACTTGCGGCGGCGTGGGAGCTCGAGTCCTGGAGCCGGACCGGGCGGCTATCGGTCGACCTGTACGAGGCGACCGCCCGCGTCGGTGGAACCATCGTGACCGACGTCCGATCGGGGTCCGTTCTGGAGGGAGGACCGGACTCGTTCCTGACGACCAAACCCGAGGCCATGGCGCTCTGCGAGGAGCTCGGGCTGACCGACTCCCTCATCGGGACCCGACCTTCGGCGCGAGGCGCCTACATCTACCGCAAGGGGCGCTTGCACCGCATCCCGTCGCTCTTCAGGGTAGGCCCGTGGGCGAGCGCGCGCTCGGTCTTCTCCACGACCCTCCTCAGTCGGTCGGGGAAGCTGCGGACCGCTTTGGGAGCGGGGGCGGTCCATCTGCGGCCGATCCGTACGGACGGCCGGCGGGCCCTGGGTCCCCAACTCCGAGATCGCTTCGGGAACGAAGCCGTCGATTGGCTGCTCGAGCCCTTTCTGGCCGGGATCCATCCGGCGCCTCTCGATCTGCTGAGTCCGGCGGCAGTCGCCTCGGCGCTCCCGCCGCGATGGACCGTCGGCAGGGTCGAGGTGTCCCGGGCCGGCTCCGGACGCAGCGCCGGTGTCGCGTCGGAGGTCCCCGCGCGCCGTTCGCCCGGACCTTTTGCCTCGCTGCGAGAGGGAATGGAGCAGCTTCCGCGGACGATGGCCGCGAAGATGAGAGGCGCTCAGTTGCATCTTCGCCAACCGGTTCGGGACGTGCGTCGTGAAGGGAATCGGTACCGGATTGCCGGGGAAGATGGGGAGACCGTCCTCGCGGACGGAGTGATCCTGGCACTCTCGCCCGAGGCCGCGGGCCGCCTGCTCGGGCGGGAGCTTCCGAGGGTCGTCCACGGACTGGAGCGCATACGCACGTCCGACGCCGTCGTGGCGGGGTTCGTTTTCGAGCGGAGCGAGGTCCCAATGGCGCTCGAAGGTTCCGGAGTCCTCGTCCCCGCACGGGCCGGCCTCCCGATCTCGGCGATCACATGGCTCTCGGCCAAGTGGGATCGACCCCAGCCGCCGGACGGCAGCGTAGCGGTACGGGTCTTCCTTCGAAGCGCGAACGACCGATCCGGGCCAATCTCCGAACCCGGGTCCGTGCGGCTCGCCCTCGAGGGTCTACGCGAGGTGATGGGAATCGTCGCCGATCCAAGGTATGCGACTGTATTCGCGCACCGGGCCGCGTTACCTTGGTACGAGCTCGGACACAGCGAGCGCGTTGCGGCGATCCGGCGCGAGATGGCGGACTGGCCCGGTGCGGAGTTCGCGGGAAGCTCCTATGACGGGATTGGGATCCCGGACGCCGTTCGGTCCGGCCGAGCTGCCGCCCGACGTTTGGCCGCTCGATGGTTCGCCCCGCCGTCCGTCGAGGTCCGCGCAGCCTGACCGAGGGATCCGGGCGGCCGGTCCGCTCGTCCGAAGGATCCCCTACTCGCTCGCGGCTTGGCGCACGACCGACAGCATCTCGCTAGGTCGTGCGGGCAGGTGGACGACGTGAAGATTCCCGGACGAGCGCGTGTGCCCGTCCCGGCAACCGATCAGCACGAGCGGGCGTTCCCCGAGGGTTCCCGCGGACCACTGGGTCACCGTCTCGGAGCTCCACCCGTTGCACGCAACAACGAGCACCGCCTCCTCGACCCCGGGGCGTCGGAGGACGGTGCGGGCTCCCCGGGCGCTTGCCACCGGCCGGATCGAGTACCCCTCGGTCTTCAGAAGGTCCCGCGACGCCGCCCCGAGGCTCGGCCTCTCGCGGACGAGAACGATCGGACGTGGGACCACGAACGGTGCCGCGGCCTCGGAAGCATAACCGTTCGCTCAGTTCATCTTGACACGCGAACCTCGTACCGAGGCCGTGCGCCCGAGGCGGCCTCATGCCTATCGAGCCCCCCGGCCACTCGCGACAGGGCGACCGATCGCTCGTGCGGCAGGTCCAAGTACCGGGCCGGTCTCCGACCGTGATTGCGGGGAGTCCATCCTCGTCGTTCACCCGGCCGGGGGCCGAAGCGCGAAGCCCATGGGGCTAGAGTACGTCATCGTCGTCTCCGATCTCGATCCGGTGGCGGTCCGGGTCGCGGAGAGCTGGGGAACGCCCCCCTCCACCGGAGAGACCGTCGACGGCACGCCGATTCGATCCTTGAATCCCGAGGTCGGTCTGCTTCGGCGGCCGGTCCTCCACATCCACGACGAGCGGTTGGACTCACGGCTCCCCCCCTCGTTGAGATCGACCAAGGTCGCTCTGATCTTCCCCTCGATCCACCGGAGCGAGCGCGGAGTCCAATCGCTCACGGTGCACCCGCTCGGGAATCCCGGTCCCTCCGCCGAAGTCGGCGGGCGCCCGGGCGTGCTCAATCCGACCGACCCTCGCCGGATGGCCGACGCCCTCCGACGTCTCGATGAGGCGAGCTCCGCGCTGGGAATCCCCGCGTGTTACGAAGCGTCCCACCATGGCCCGGAGCTCGAGCATCCGTCGTTCTTCGTGGAGATCGGCTGCGGCCCGCGAGCCGAACCGCCCGAACCCGCGGTCCGCGCGCTCGCCGAGGTCCTCCCCCACCTTTCGGAGGATCCCCGCGACCGCGTCGCACTCGCGGTCGGAGGGGGACACTACGCGCCCCACTTCTCCGATCTCGTGCGCCACCGAAGCTGGGCGTTCGGGCACATCCTGAGCCGGCATGGGCTGGAGGGGCTGGCCCAGAT
>JAKAPG010000232.1 GCA_021823085.1 Thermoplasmata archaeon
CCGATCTCGGCAGCGAGCAGCACACCCGTGGTGGCGCATGCGGTCACGCCGATCATGAAGTTGCTCGTGGCGGTGGAGACCTTGATCGGGAGTTTCAGGGCCTCGTCCAAGGCCGTGACCTTGAGCACGCCGCTCCCGATCCCGAACATTCCGGCGACCAGTCCCGCTCCGAACATGATGCCGAGCGCGCGCTTCGTGTTCTCCGCCTGGTAGTGGACGGGCCGGTGGAGAGGCACGTCATGGTAGAACCCCCCGAGTCCGAGACGACGGGAAATCCGATCGGGAACCACGGTCGTCTGGGACTCGTCCCGGATACGCTTTAGGCCGGCGATGGCGAGCAGGATCAGGATGATCCCGAGGGCGACCAAGAGCGCGTCCGCGAGGTCCGCGTGGACCAGATAGACGGTAGCCACCGCTCCGATGATCGCGCCGGGAACGGTGGCGATCTCCAAGAACATCCCGATGCGAAGATCGGTGAGACGGTCCCGCAAATAGGCCGAGCCGGTCGTCGCGGAGTTCGCGAGGATCGTGATGACGCTCGCGCCGATGGCGACCACGAGCGGGACGTTGAAGAAGATGACGAGCACCGGGATGATGATGATCCCTCCACCGATACCGGTGAGCGAGCCTACGAACCCTGCTGCGATCGCGACCACTGCGAGGATGGCGAGGTACCAGTAGAGGTCCATGGCGACCCCGAGACGACCCGCCCGAAAACAGCTTGGGTCGCTCTCGTCGTGCGTTCGGGGTGCCACGGTTAAGCGCCGCAGCGCTTCGTGCCGGGGAGGACCGTATGGATCTCCGAGGAACTCGCGTCGCTCCGGGGGCTCCCGGGGTTCCGGTCGGGTGGGCGCCGAGCGCGAAGCAGGGCTTCGGGACCGCGTACTCCGCGGACACCCATCTTTGGTACACCCTCTGGAAAGGGATGGTCACCGAGCTCTACCATCCGTCGATCGACCGCCCTCAGTTCCGAGGGATGTTCTACGGGGTGACGGACGGCGAGACGTTCTACATGGACGAACTCCGCCACATGCGCGAGAAGATCGAGCAGCCCAACCTCGGCTCCCTCGACTACCGGGTGACGACGAGCGACCCCAACGGACGCTTCTCGATCGAGAAGGAGGTCCTGGCCGCTCCGCACCAGTCGGCCCTCCTCATGCGCACCCGGCTCCGCGTGCACGAACCCGAGCTGCGGGGCCGACTCCGCCTGTTCCTCCACGCGGTCCCCCACCTCGACCTCCTCCCGCGCGGGACCGATGCCGGGGTCTACCTCCTCCTCGGACAACCGGTGCTCGCCGCGTCGCGGGACGACGTGGGGATGGTCATCTTGGCCGACGCTCGGTTTAGCAGGGCCACGGCCGGGTTCATCGGTGCGAACGACGATATCGTCGCGCTCGATCGCACCTACGAGCTCACGAACGAGTACGACCTGGCTCCGAACGGGAGCGTGTACCTCACCGGAGAGATCGCGGTCCCGCCTTCGGGGGAGTTCACCGTCGCCGTCGCGTTCGGTTCGAACCTGGAGAACGCGGCGACGACCGTGCTCCAGTGCCTTGGGTCCTCGTTCGAGCGCCACCGGGACCGATTCCTGCTGCAGTGGCAACGGGCGGCCCAGCACGCTCATCCCCCCGGGCCCGGTTCGGGGGACTCGGGTCACCTCGCGCGCGTCAGTCGAATGGTGCTGCTCGCGTCCGAGGACAAGCTGTACCCCGGTGCCTTCATCGCGTCGCCCTCGACGCCCTGGGGTTGGCAGAGGACCGATGATCGCGGAGGGTACCATCTCGTGTGGACGCGAGACATGGTTCACACGGCCACGGCGCTTCTCGCGACGGGGGTCCGTGAGGCCCCCTTGCGCGCCCTCATCTACCTCGCCAGCCGGCAGCAGTCCGATGGAGGGTTCCCTCAGAACTTCTGGCTCGACGGGCGGCCGTACTGGACTGGCGTCCAGCTGGACGAGGTCGCCCTTCCGGTGCTGCTCGCATGGCGCCTCGAGCGCGCGCGGGCCCTAGAGCACTTCGACCCGTATCCGATGATCCTCCGGGCGGCGAAGTTCCTCATCGACCGCGGACCGGTGACCCCGCAGGACCGCTGGGAGGAGGTGAGCGGCTTCTCTCCGTCCACGATCGCGATGCAGATCGCGGCCCTCATCGGGGCCAGTCAATTCGCTCGAGCACGCGGCGACCGGCAGACTACGAAGCTCTTCGAGGAGAGCGCGGACTTCCTCGAGAGCCACGTCGAGGGATGGACCGTCACCACGCAAGGTACCCTCGACCCGGAGGTACCCCGGCACTATGTACGCGTTCGGCCCGCCATGCCGAGCGACCCGACGCCGCGGGAGTCGGGCGACTTCGGACGACTGTACCTCCCGAACCAAGCCCCGGGCGCTCCGACCGAGTGGCCGGCCCAGGAGATCATCTCGACCGAGTTCCTCGGATTGGTCCGATACGGCATCCGTCGCGCGGATGACCCGGTGGTCGTCGACACCGTTCGCCTGGTCGACCGGCTGCTCCGGTTCGATACGCCATTCGGCCCGGCGTGGAAGCGCTACAACCATGACGGGTACGGCCAGGGACCGGGCGGAGCGCCGTTCCTCGGCTGGGGGATCGGACGGCCGTGGCCGCTCCTGACGGGCGAACGCGGTCACTACGAGCTCGCGGCCGGCCGTGACCCGATCCCGTACGCGCAAGCGATGGAGCGGTTCGCGACCCCGACGGGGCTGCTCACCGAGCAGATCTGGGACGAGGACGACATTCCCAGCCTCGGGCTCCAACGCGGCCGCCCCAGCGGTGCCGCGATGCCGCTCGCGTGGGCG
>JAKAPG010000233.1 GCA_021823085.1 Thermoplasmata archaeon
CTGTCCGTGTCGGAATAGAGCACCTCCGCGCCGGTCTTGCGTACCTCGTCGATGACCCGATGGATCTCTTCCCGGGCGAACGCGGTGATCGCCGCCCCGATGTCCTTGTTCGTGAACCGGTAAAAGGAGCTCGCCAGGACCCCGTAGAAGGAGTTCATGAGGATCTTGACCGCGGACTGGAGGCCGTCAAAGTACTCCCGCTCGCGGGGATCGGTGGCGTCCCGGGCAAGGCGCTTGAGTCGATCGCGCTCTCCCATAAGGTCGCGCAGGATCTCCGGGACCAGCCCGGCCCGTACATCCTTCGTCAAGAACCGGACGCCGTTTGGGGCTACGGTCCCTCCCGCTTCGGACAAGGTGGTGAAGCAAATGTTCCGTGAGATGATGATCGAGGGGTACATCGACTTGAAGTCCAGGACCACGACCCAGTTCGCCAACTGAGGTTTGAGGTCGAGGACAAAGCCCCCCTCGATGGGGGCTTCCCCGGAAGTGCGGTGGGTAGGGGGTACGCCGATCCCCCGGCGGTCGGCGCCCCGGATGAGGAGCGCATCCACCAAGGTGCTCGTCCGGCCGTTCAGCCCTTCATCGAGGTAAACCCCCGCGACCGAGGCCATGTTCTCCGCACGCTCGATCGCCCGGAGCTGACGGAGGATGCGCAAGGCGAGCTCGGCATCCTTTATGCAGTACAGGACGACCTTTTTCGGGTCCGCCATCCACTCGGCATCGATGTTCCGCCGGTCGACGTCCATCTTACCCTCCCCGAGCATGAGATTGGACACGAACTGGAGGGACTCCTGCTTCGGGTGGAGGATCGTACGGACGGACCACCAGGCATCCGCGACGACCCGACCGTGGGCTCGCCACAACCGGTCCCCGAAATCCGAGAGGGGGCCGCCATCTCGGCCGAAGGCCAGGGCCCCCTTGGGAAGCCCCAGTTTCTGTGCCCGTTCCTCGAGGAGCGGGAGATCGTAGCCCCCGATGTTGTATCCGGTGATGATGTCGGGGTCGGACTTCCGGACCTGCGTCACGAATCCTTCAAGGATCTCGCGCTCGTCCCCTTCGAGGGTAAAGGTCTCGGCGGACCGATCGCCGCGTTGCACCACCCCGCACAGGCAGAATATCCGCCGGTCCTTGAGCGAGTTCTCGATGTCGAACGAGAGATAGGTCAGCTCCGGCTTGAACGGGGGCGCGCTCTCGATCTCCCCGACGATCTGCACCACTTGGTCCGTCGAATAGCGCTGCGCCACGGCCGGTGTCTCCGGAACGGCCATGAAGGCCACGGTCGCCGAACCGGCTCTCAACTTGTCGTAGAGGAAACGGTGGGCGAACGGGATGTCGCATGCCAGGACGCTCGTGTCGTCGTCCGGGATCCCATACGTGGTCCGGAACTTGGGAACGGTGTTCGGAAGCTTCACTTCCACCCGGAGGCACGGCCGGTTCTTTCCGTCGACCAAGAGCGTCACCTCGCGGGAATCGTCGTAATCCGGGTCTTGCCGCACCCGCTCCCGGGTCTCCGGGGCAGGGTCCCGCAACTCGAAATAGGGCTTGAACCCGTAGTAACGAGCGGCCACCGACAGGCCGTCCCGGGTCCGACCAAAGAGCTCGACGACCGGTTTCCCGCTCGATGAGTCGTACGACCCGCCGATGAGGAACATCTCGTACCGTTGGGGTTCGGGCATGCGATCTCGAAGTGCCGATGGGATGGAGGTATAATAGCGTGGTCGGGGAACGCGCGCGGCGCCGATATATCCGGAGGAGCATCCCCCGGATGCTATGCGCGTGGCGGTCCTCGGAGGAGGGATCACCGGCCTATTCGCCGCACGTTACCTCCGCGCCCGCGGCGCCGAGGTCACGCTCTATGAGCAGACCCGGATGGGGGCCGGCTCAATCCACGCCGCCGGGATCCTGGAAGGGCACAACTACTACACCATCAACAACCTCCGGTACCTTCGTCGAGCGTTCCGTTACCTCCGGAACGGGTCCTCGCAGCTACGCCGGGTCGACCGACGTTGGTTCATGGGATATCTGCGAAGTTTCGGGCGCACGATCCGCCCGCAGGACCTCGAAAGGGTGGCCGAGTTGGGAAGCCACTCCCTCCGCGAGTACGCTTCCCTCGCCCAAACGGCCGACGATTTCGGATTTTGGATCGGGGGACTCACCGAACGCTACGAAAACCCGCGGCTCTTTCGGGACGCCCTCCGGAACCTCCGGTCGCGCCCGGAGCAGGAACGCGTCGAGGTGACCGAGGACAAGGGTGGTGGGGGAAGCCTGCATTACCCCGACATGGGTTGGCTGGACACCGAGCGCTGCATCCAACGTATCACCCGGGAACTATCCGGGGTGCGGACGGTCCTCGCCGAAGTGGATCGGGTCGACGTGGACGGGAAGGTCGAATCCCCGGAGGGACGGGAACCCTTCGATCGCGTGATCGTCACGACCGGGATCGCCTGCCGGAGGCTCGGACTTCCCATCACCGCGGTCAAGGGGTACGGATGGACCGCACCTCGGGTCGCTTCGCTACGGAACGCGGTCATCTTTGCCGATTGGGGTTTGGCCGCCGTCCCCTTGACCCAATCGGTGAAGGTCACCAGCGGTTGGGACTTCACGCTCTCCGCGGACTCCCGGAGAGCGAACGCGTTGTGGGCCCGGGCTCGAAAACTGCTCGGGGTCCCCGAAAACGTTCCCATGGAGCAAGGGTATCGACCCGCTACACCCGATGGACTGCCGCTGGTCGGCCGTCGAGAGCGGCTCGTCGTGGCGACCGGGGGGTTTCGCCGCCGTTCGAGCGTCGCCCCCGGGCTCGCCCGTCATGCG